>JBGSRE010000966.1:0-4156 GCA_041737755.1 Oligoflexus sp. | reverse complement strand
ATCCCCGACGCGCTTCGCGCTGGGGATGACGTGTGCACACCGGTCCCGCTCGTGACAGCGGTCATGCCCAGCGGCCTTGGGCCGCGTCGGGCATCCATTCTCTCGATAGCTGATTTCAAGAGGACGGATCCCCGACGCGCTTCGCGCTGGGGATGACGTGTGCACACCGGTCCCGCCCGTGGCACCGGTCATGCCCAGCGGCCTTGGGCCGCGTTGGGCATCCATTCTCTCGAAGCCAACTCACCCAGTTATACCCAGTCAAAAAAGCTCACATAACCTGAAGAGAACTCTAAAAAATCTACCAAAACATGAATTCTACGCTATAATACCTCGCTCAGAAGCCTTCATCCATTTGAAGAGAGAGCATTCACTTCCTCAAGGAGTGCGAGCTGTGACCCTACGCGATGAACTGGACACGACCGATCGGCAAATCCTGATGGCGCTGCAGCGCGATGTTCGAACGCCTTATCAGGACATCGCTGAGCGTTTGAGTATATCGACAGGTACAGTCCACAATCGCATCAAGCGTCTGACTCAGCTTGGGGTCTTGGGTGATGCTCGCGCCGAAATTCACATCGACAAACTCGGCTATTCTTTATTTGCTTTCATCGGAATTTCTTTGAAAGAGGCATCCAAAATGGATGCTGTACAAAAGCGTCTGGCAGCTATTCCTGAAGTTCTGGAAACTTACTTTACCACGGGAGAATTTTCCCTGATCGTCAAATTAGTGGTAAGACAGACTTCGGAGCTCTATCAAATTCTAACCGAAAAAATCCAACGCATTCCCGATATCCAGTCTACTTACACTTATGTTGTGCTGGAAACCTTAATGCGGCGTGATTTGAATCTGACCCGAGTGGATAAAACCGAGACGAAATAAAGGGGAATTTACTTGCAGGAAGACCAGATATTCGAATGGATTCTGACCTACTGGCCCTATCTCGTCACAGTTGTTACGACACTTGCGTCTATATGGGCTATCATTCACGCGATTCTTTGGAAGCGTGATGTTCGTTCTGCTCTTGGTTGGGCAGGCCTGATTCTGCTCTCGCCAGGGGTGGGGGCGACGCTGTACTTTCTGTTTGGGATCAATCGTGTTCGCCGTAAAGCCATCGCCTTGCGTGGTCAAAGGGAACGCTTGCCCCCGGTTCAATCCCAATTTGCAATTCTACCCGAACAATTGGAAGAACGCTTTCATCCGAATGGGCTAGCCTTGATGCAAATCGCCAAGGCAGTCAGTCACGTCGTGCGCAAACCCCTTGTGCTTGGCAATCATATCGATGTCTTGGAAAATGGGGAAGAAGCCTTCCCGGCGATGCTCGAAGAAATTCGCCGGGCGCAGCGCTCGATTACACTGGTGACTTATATTTTCTCTTACGATTCACTTGGTAAAGCTTTCGTCGACGAACTGGTGCTGGCCAAAAAACGAGGCGTTGAAGTCCGCGTTTTGATCGATGCCATCGGTGTCCGCTATCACAGCCCCTCGGTATATAGAAAGCTTAAGCAAGGGGGCGTTCGCGCAGCGCTGTTTATCCCCATTCATAACATCAGTCTCTTCAATCTGCGTACTCATCGAAAGATCTGTGTGATTGACGGTGAAGTTGGTTTTACCGGTGGAATGAATATTCGTATTCACCATGTGCTTTCCGCAAAAAGCTCGCTGCCTACGGCTGATGTTCACTTTCGTCTCAAAGGACCTATCGTCCGTCAGCTTCAAGAGGTTTTTGCAGAGGATTGGCTCTATTCCACTCGTGAAGAGCTGCTTGGTGAACAATGGTTCCGACCCTCGAATCCCTCTGGGGATGTCATCTGCCGCGGCATCGCTGATGGACCAGATGAAACTAATCACGCCCTGGCTTGGGCTCTGCAAGCAGCAATCAGTTCTGCCAAAAAACGGGTTCGGATTGTGACGCCTTATTTTCTTCCCGATATGTCGCTGAGCATTGCTTTGGGTGTGGCAGCAAGCAGGGGGATTGAGGTGGATATCATTCTTCCGGCCAAGGTCAATTTGTCACTCGTGCAGTGGGCATCGGTGGCTCAGATTTGGCAAGTGGTCAGCTATGGCTGTCGGGTCTGGCTCACGCCAGCGCCTTTTGATCACGCGAAACTTATGACGATTGATGGAACCTGGAGTTTGATTGGGTCGACCAATTGGGATCCGCGTTCCCTTCGATTGAATTTTGAATTCAACTGCGAAGCCTATGATGCAAGCTTTACTCAACGAATCGATGCTTTGATCGAAGATCGACTCACCCGCGCGAGGCGATTGAGCCTAGAAGAACTCCAGGCTCGGCCTTTGCCTGTGCGCGTAAGGGATGGGTTGGCGAGATTGCTCTCGCCTTATCTTTAGGGTTTGCTCGTAGCTTTTTCCGCGCCGAAAACGTGTTCACTGCGGGCTTTTTCTGGAAGATAGCGGTCCAGTCGACCCATTGTCCAGGCAAAGGCGATGAGTAGGATAAAGGCCGTGATTCCATAGAACTTCCATGGCTTTTTCTTTTCTGCATAAGGATCTTTTAATAGAATTTCCGTGCGTAAGGGAATAGTTCTAAGCTGGGTCATGGACGAAGCGAAAGGCACATTAATCCGTGCCACAGTGTTGATGGCCCAACCGTTGGAATCCAAAATTGGACCCAGGTTACGACTCTTCAGTTTCAGCCAAGCCAGGACTATGGAAGGACCTGAAATAACCAGCATCAAAAAGATAATTCCAAAGGGCATCAGCAGCCCCAGATCCAAAAACTTGCCAAAAATTAAACCAAAAAAAGTACCGATGCTGCCGAGCGCTATGCCCATGGCTGCCAATGTTCCGATGTCGATTTTTTTAGGAGCCGTCACCTCGAGCGCCTTGTTCTTATCTCCTGCCAGGACTGCCTCACCCAGTTTGAGCTGATTCGATGAGTTACTGGTTTCAGCCGCTGCAGCTTTCTTCGCGATCTGCTCTTCAATGAAGCGGGCCAGTTTTTTATAAGGCAACCAAAAGGCCTCGCGAAGACTAATGGGATTCGCAACGATTCGCGTGATTGTCGCATCCCAATCCAAGCCATTGTTGTCGTAATAGACTCCATTGCGTCCGGCCATCAGATTATCGCTGTCGCCATCGGTTATCAAAGCCACAATACTTTGAGTTTTACTGCCAGCCCTTTGGCAATCGCAATAGACGAGGTATGCGCCAGACAAAGAAGCCATGGTCAGATGCCGAGCGGGATTGCTAACATTGATACACAGTTCGGTAGCGCGACCATCGATAAACAGAGTACCAGATTGAAAGATCGCGCCTTCGCGGCGATAGAAATCGGCAAAATTTACAAAATTCCGTAGAATTTTGCCCAAATCGCGACGATAGATCAGGGTCTTCAGCACTTCGCCAAGGCTGTCGTACTCTGGTGCCATAGCCAGATCAAATTGTAGAAGTTCTTCGAGAGCTTCCTTGCTTCGACTGCTGAGGATATCTTTAATTTTTTGAATATCCCAGATAGAAACCTTGCCTAAGGGCTCTCGTCCTCGCCAAGAGGCATAGGGCAGCAAACTCTTTTGAATGACTTGCCATTGTTCTTCCGACAAAGTTTGCGGACGAGTGCCAAGAAAGGATTGAACAGCGGTGTCGACAAAATCCTGCATGGGTTTCTGCCAAGTAGGATTGAGCTGTTTGTCTAAAGGTAATGAGCGTCCTGCCGCAATATGGGCGAGAGGGAAACGAGATAAATCTTCGGAATTGACATCCAACAGCTGGCCCGTAATGGCTATATAGTCAGTTTCCAGCCGATTGGCTGCCTGATCGGCTCGAGCATCGAATGCTACCCAAAGGCAACGCGTGAAAAAATCTTCGATTTTAGCACTGACTCGTTCGGTCGCTTGAAACGCTAGAGCTGTTTGCTCTCTGCCAAGTGGAGCCAAGGCAGGTTCCTGTTCCAGTTCCGCAAACCAGTTGACACGCGCCTCTAGCTCATTGAAAAAGCTCGCGACGATCGTCCGATCAATGCCGGGCTTGCCACTTCTATCAGGCACCGACCCATAGTGCTGAATAATTTCCTGAATCAGTTGACCGACATCATGCTCGTAATCCCCTTCGGCAATGATGATGCCGTCGCCATTGAAAACTTCGGCACTGAGTTTGTTCATGGCCAGTTCCAATTCCATCACGCTGATGGTATCGGCA
>JBGSRE010000916.1:0-2501 GCA_041737755.1 Oligoflexus sp. | reverse complement strand
TTTAATGGATTTCCTGAAAAAGGCCTTTATTGATGTCATTGAGTGGGCTGAACCAGCCGCTGGTATCCTCAGTTATCAATTTCCCATGGAAGATCGTGAAATTCAAAACGGGGCTCAGCTGACAGTAAGAGATTCCCAGTTGGCTCTGTTTGTGAGTGAAGGCAAGAGTGCCGACCTTTTGGTTCCAGGTCGTCATGCATTGAACACGCAAAATCTGCCGGTTATGACCAAACTGAGGAAATGGGACAGGCTGTTTGCTTCGCCCTTTAAATCCGAACTCTACTTTTTTTCCACCATCGAACAGACCGATCAAGCCTGGAAAACCAATAAGCCCATCATGCTGGCTGACAAAGAATTTGGGGCGATTGCCTTGCAGGGACTTGGCAGCTTTGCCTATAAAATCAAAGATGCTCGAATCTTCTATCAAAAAATCAGCGGCCCGCGACCAGTCTATAGCAGCAGTGAACTCGAAACGAAATTGCAAGCTCTGATCCTTACCGAACTGATCAGGCACTTTAGAGTTTTGGAGATCGGCTTTATCGAATTGGCTGCTGAACAGGGCCGCTTTTCTAAAACTTTGCAAGATATTCTTAAACCAGCCTTCGCTCAGCATGGTTTGCTTCTCACCAAGTTTTGGGTACAAAGCCTCATTTTGCCTTTTGAATTGCAGAAGTATCTCGATCAGCCCAGCGCCCTGCCGACGCTGAGCGATTTGCGGCGCTATGCGAAATTCCAGGTTCTATAGGCAGCCGTCCCACTGAGAGTATTCTTCATCAGAGTCTTAGCGAGCACCTCAGCAACTTCACCTATGAACGTGAGCAGGAGCTTTGTCCACTTCCCAAGTACGTTCGTGAAGAACTCGAAGCCTTCCTTCGTTGCGGTCTTCACCACTATGGTTTCCTGCGCATTCGTTGTCCCGAAGATTCCAGTGGGTTTGAACATGCCCTACCGTATAGCTCTAAAAAAAAGGCTTTTGTTCGAGTTGCTTCGCCAAATGAGCGGTAGAAATTTTTTGCCTTCTGTTTATGATCGGCCCAGTGTAAAGGTCGCTTGCTGTGCTGGGGATTTATGCTAGCAAGCTATCCTTTAATTTCATCACTTACCATAACCAGTTTCAGGCTTTTAAAAACGAGAGGCTTGCGGCCTCTCGTCTCGTTTTGGTGTCTGCTTAGTTATTCAGTTGCAACACCACCGATATAGCGAAGAACAGAGTCGGCGTCACCGAAGTCATCACCGACGTCGATCGGCTTATGCACAAGCTCAGGAAGAGCTGGCATGTTTTCAAAAGGAATGTTTGCGCAGTTTGCGGCTTCAGTTTTGGCTAGGCGCTGTTCCCCGTCTATTGGGTAGATCTTGTAGTTACCGGCAACTACTCCACTCTTGATAGTGAAGAGAGGCATGTGACGACCGATCTCCTTAGAGTATTTCCAAGGAATACCCTGAAGTTGGCCAGGACCGTTGTAGCTCAGACGGAAGGATTTACCGATAAACGAAGTGTCTGTGTTACCGTCCCAATCGTTTGCTGTTGTGTGGGTATAGCTGATTTCAATGGGAGCATCGAAGGTAACGAATGCACCGGCAGCATTACGCAAGGAGATAAACTTATTCCAGGCATCAACACCCGAACTGAACCGATAATAAACATCGCTGGTATTTTGAAGGCGCCATGGATCTATTGTCTTGTCAGCGATCGCAGTATGAGTATCGGCGCAAACCAGAGGACCTGACCAGATGTTTTCATTTTGCGAATCGCGGCTGCTGGTGAGACCAGTAGGTAGGGCAAAGGCTGTCGAACCTTCCTGGAGGTTTTGGGTTGTAGCGTTCCAGCTATAGGTTCCTAATGCTGTTTCAATAGTCTGTGCCTGATTGGTCGTGTAAGTTGTGCCCCCGCCCCAGCTTACAGAGGTAGTTTTGTAAAGAGCTGAAGAAGATGGGCCCTGCTGGCCACCCTGGCTGCGAGTGAAAGCCGCTGCGGCTGGAGCCATGACCGGACAATTGCTGAAACAAACAAGGTTACATGTTGGTGCTTCACTGGTACCGGATACCAGTTTTTCTGAATGGTAGGATATAACCAAAGCATCGTTCAAGGTCATAGCAGGAGAAATTTGGATCTGCGCATTCAAGCTTGGTATCCAAAGACCCATACCCCATTGAGGAATTGTCACAGCGCCGGAAGCGGCTTCTTCTTCAGGTCCGTTGTTACCATGAGTGACTTTGGCAGTTTTGGACAGGGTGGTTCCATCCCAGCGAACAATATAACTAGAACCAGATTCCCAGGCATTCAAATCCATGCCTTTTAAAGCACCCAATGTTGTGGAGGTTTTTGTAAGCTTGGTTAATTTACCAGGAGCTGCGAAAACAGTGTGTGGTGTCTTTGTTTTTGTTCCGCCTTGACCCCATTCAACTTTGTCGATAGTGTCGCCAGTTGTGATTGTGGCGTTTTCTCCCAGCCAAAGACCATGATAACCAGCCCAACCTTGACGGACTTTGCCATTACTCGT
>JBGSRE010000913.1:0-1903 GCA_041737755.1 Oligoflexus sp. | reverse complement strand
GGATCAAGTATGATGGCATCCCTGCTGGCTTCATCAAACACGGCAAGGACCCCCATGCGCGTACCCTTTATCGACCTCAAGCGAAGTGTAGAACCCGTCCGCGAGCAAATTCTCGCCGATTGGACGCGATGTCTCGATCAGACCGAATTCGTCAGTGGCCCCTCTGTTCAAAAATTAGAAAAAGAGTTGGGTCGGGTTTTGGAAGCCGAGCATGCCGTAGCCTGTGCGAATGGGACCGACGCCCTGATCATCGGCTTGCAAGCCTTGGGCGTGTCGAGTGGTATGCGTGTGGCCGTACCGAATATGACTTTTTGGGCGCCTTTTGAAGCCATTGTCCAACTGGGTGCCGAAGCTGTTCTGGTCGATATCAATCCCGACGACCTGCAAATGGATTTCGAAGAATTTAAACGCGGTCATGAGAAATATCGATTCCAGGCAGCGATCCTGGTCCATCTTTTGGGTTGGACCAGCGCTTCCCTCAAAGAATTTCGCAGCTACTGTCAGCAAGAAGGCATCGCCCTGCTAGAAGACGGGGCCCAGTCTTACGGCGTGCGATTTCAAGGCGAATCCGTTTATTCCAAAGCTCAGGTTTCGACCATTTCCTTTTATCCAGCCAAAGTTTTGGGCGCTGCCGGCGATGCCGGCGCCATGTTTACACCCGACCCCAAGCTGGCGGAAAAAATCCGCGCCCTCGGCAACCATGGTCGTGCCGGTCACTACACCTATGATTACGTGGGCTGGAACTCTCGCATGGGTGGTATCCAGGCCAGTTTCCTCCTGCGCATGCTGGAACAGATCGATGCGATGATCGATTCCAGGTTGCAGGCTGAAGCCTACTATAAGGAATTTTTCGAAGCCTATCCTCAGCATGGCCGCATTTATACGGCGCCAGAAGGCATCCAAGGCAACGGCTACCTTGCTGTGATTCAAAGCCATCGGCTAACGGGCGATGATTTAGCAGCTCGTTTACGCGATGTCGGTATCGGCTGTGCCAGGACTTACCCCCAGACCCTTTGCGAGCAAGGCCCGGCGCAGGGCTGTTTGCGTACATCAGACCTGCAGCATAGCCAGCGTTTCAGTCGGATGGTGATCAACCTGCCTCTGTTTGCAGGAATTACCCGAGCGGAATGCGAGGCCTCGGCTCAGGCTTTACTCCAAGCCTTCGAAACCTTATAAGATAAGATGGAATGGCTGAACTCAATCCACAGGGAGGAGCGAAACATGGCTTCTGAACATTTCCGCTGCAGTGTAAAAGCCCCTTTTGACCGTCTTTGGCAAACTTTGATGGAAGAAGTGGAGCACCCTGAACGCTTCAACAAAGGCATACTGAAAAGCCGCATACTGGAGCGTTTTAACAATGGCGTGCTGCGCAGTGTATCGGTTCCTGATGCTGATGTCCGGGAGCGTGTCACCTATCGCTATGAAAACGGCGAAATCGCATCCCAGCTGGTTGGCCATCCCGATTTGGTCGGCGTGATTGCCAAAAAAGTCTCGCCCAACGCCGAAGATCCTGAAAGCTGGATTTTGGAAAGCGCCATCGAGTGGGAAAGCATCAGCCCTCGCGTTGATCATATGATCCGGCGCAATGTGGAACGCTTCGTGACACTAAGTTTAGAGAATGTGAAGAAGGTCGCCGAGCAGACTTGATTTTATTCCATGGGGATGAAGGCTAATCGCTGCTGCTCTTGAATGAATGGGATCATGTAAGCAATGCTCGCCGAATTGAGCTGGACCCATTCCAGGCCAGCTCCCCTTGGCTGTTTCGGTCCATTGGCATTCCGAATCCATCGGCAGGCCGCCAGCCCCTCCAGGATTGTCCCTTCCTTTTGCAATGCGATCTTGATGGCGACCACTTCACCGAGTCGCGGCAAATCTGCATCGACTCGTAGAAAAAGGCCGCCAT
>JBGSRE010000887.1:0-19194 GCA_041737755.1 Oligoflexus sp. | reverse complement strand
GACGACATGAATGCTCCAGACTGGATTGGACCCTAATTGTGATCGCGAAAGTAGGCCCGAACAAAGCGCTGCACAAAAGGATCATCTGTGGCTTGCAATTCCTTGAACCCACCCGATTGCACGATTCTCCCTTCATGCAGCACGTGAATCCTGTCAGCAAGCTGTGCCGCTTCCCTAAGGTCATGAGTGACGAGAACAACCAGTTTGCCCAAGCGTTTAAATATGTCCCCAAGATCAACCTGAAGATCATATCTGGTCAACGGATCAAGAGCACCCAGGGGTTCATCAAGCAAGATGACAGATGGATCAAGCATCAATGTCCGAGCCAGGGAGGCCCGCTGCCGCTGCCCCCCGGATACCTGCTGAGGAAAACGACTCAAAAGTCCGGACTCGAGTTGAGTCATCTGCAGAAGCTCATCAAGGCGCGATCGAATAGCGGATGGGCTCCATTTCAGATAGCGTGCCATCAGGCTGATATTATCAGCCAGATTTAAATGGGGAAACAAGCCGCCATTCTGTGTCATATAACCCATCCGTCGACTAACTTCCTGGATCTTGAGACTTTGCAGCTCTTCGTTAGCAAAAAGAATGCGCCCCTGCTGGGGTTGAAGAAGTCCAACAAGCAGCTTCAGAATGGTAGATTTTCCTGAACCACTGACGCCCAGGAGGGCGCTGACTTTCCTATCAGGAAAGCTCATCGTGATGTCCTTAAGAACTGTCTCACCCTGAACCGAGTAGCTGAGATTCATGATTTCGAACATCATTTTTTCTCAAATGAAAGGCCCCAGACAAGTTCTGACTTTCACAAGGCCCGATAGAGTCCAATATTGAATTGCTCTGCGGAATCTGTCCAATGCTGGAGGGGCATGAATCCAGCCTCAAGAGCCATGGCATCAAACTCAACTGGCTTGTATTTATGGCTTGATTCGGTATGAATACTTTCGCCTTTTTCAAAGAAAAATTTTTGACCAGAGATCTCGACCTGCATGCGTTTTTCCGCCATAATATGCATCTCGACTCGGGATCGCTCCGGGACATAGATAGCCTCGTGTCGGAAGCTATCCAGCTCAAAGTCAGCCCCTAGTTCAGCATTGATTCGACGCAAGATATTCAGATTAAAAAGCGCCGTATAGCCTTCTCGATCATTGTAAGCAGGAATCAGAACATCAGGGTTTGAAGTTGTGTCAAAGCCAACTAGCAGATAACCTTTGCCACTCATCAAGTACACCAGACTTCGCAGTAATTGAATTGCCTCTGCAGTCTCAAGGTTACCTATGCTAGATCCGGGAAAAAAAATGACAAAGGTTTTGCCCATATCGGCCAGCATGGATTGGAGAGGTCGCAGGTTGGTGTAGTCAGCACATACCGGAATTATTTTCAAGTCGGGATATACTTGCTTGAGCTTTTCAGCCGTTTGCAACAAATGCGTCCTGGAAATATCAAGAGGCAAATACTCACTGATAAGATGCCTTTGCTTCAGCAGCAATTGAGTTTTCATTGAGCTACCACTGCCTAGCTCAATGAGAGTAAATGGGGCTGGAAGAAGTTCCAACATTCCATCAAGATGACACTCAAGAAGCCGGGTTTCCGAGCGGGTAGGATAGTATTCATCTGCCTCACAAATTCGATCAAAGAGTTGAGATCCCACTTCGTCATAAAAGTACATGGGGAGCAGTGTTTTCTGTTTTTGACTGAGTCCGTCGAGCACATCTTCAAGAAAATCAGCTGGAGTGGGATTGAGATCGATCAAATTTTTAAGAGCATTTCCAGTCATTTATTCATCCTTTGCAAGTCGGATTCCGGTAAATTGCCACTGCGACGAGGCAGAGAAATAATTGCGATAGCTTGGTCGAAGATGCAAAGCTGGTGAAGCACACGATCCACCGCGGAGGACATACTGATTGACCATGAATTTGGCGTTATATTCCGCAATTTGTCCTTGCCAAGGCTTGTATCCTGGATAGGGTGTCAATGCACTGCTCGTCCACTGCCAGACTTCGCTATAGAGCTGCCGGTCTTCGGCACTCGCCGCCAGAGGGGTCATCTGGGAAAAATCCGCCCGGCTCGATACCGGGGCATGCGAAGCAAAGACTTCCCATTCCTGTTCGGTCGGTAGTCTTGCTTTTGACCACCTGGCAAAGGCCTCGGCTTCAAAAAAACTAAGGTGACAGACCGGTTCACAAGCGCTCAAAGGTTCCCAGCCATGGCTCGTAAACTGACACCAGTCATTGTCTCTTTTTTTCCAATAGAGCGGGTGCTGCCTTTGACCTGCCTGAACCCAATTCCAACCTTCCGAAAGCCAAAGTAGCGCCTGTTCATACCCACCATCTCGAATAAACTCACAGTATTCGGCGTTGGTCACCAATCGTGATGCCATCTTCATGGGGTGAAGGAACGCCTGATGCCGAGGTGTTTCCAGGTCGAAGCAATAGGGATGGGAGTCTGCTCCGATGAAATGGACTGCTGATGGAATTGATAGCCATTGGAGCGGAGCCAATTCCTGCTCGATTCGGTTCCGGGCTGAAAGGATAGCAGGCTGCAAGGGATGACAGAAAAAGTTATATTTGATATCGGTCCAGAGCAATTCCTGATGCTGCTTTTCATGCTGCATTCCAAGCCAAACGAGCCAGTAGATTTGGTCCAGCGATCGATCATTGGACAAAGAGCTCAGCAAACTTAATACGGCTTGGTCAACGTACTCACGATACTGCAAGACTTTAGCCAATGAAGGCCTCGAAAGTATCCCGCGGCGATGTCGATCCAGGGACTTTCCCACCGATTGATAGTAGGAATTAAAAAGCATTTCAAAGTCTGCATCATAGGGCGCGTAGTGAGGCACAAACTTCTGGAGCAGAAAGCGTTCAAAAAACCAGGTAGTATGCGACAGATGCCACTTGGGAGGACTGACATCGCTCATCGCTTGACAGAGATAATCTTCCAGCTCCAAAGTTTCGCAGATCTTTTCTGATACCTTTCGCACAGAAGCAAATTCTTCCGCGACAGAGGCTCCATCTTGAAACAACATGGATCGGAACTCCAACTTACAGTACGAATTCTGTTTAAAAGAGTATGGATTCAAAATACTTTTATATCAAACAAAAAAGTGAGGTAGCCTCTATAATCCTGTAATTACATGTAAATCTAGCCACAAATGTGCCATAGTAACATTCACTATTGGGTGTTCCAGGCCAAACCTATCGTCCCATATGAAAATGACCCCAATGAATCAAAGTCATCTGCGATATCTTTGGCTTCAACATGGGCAAAGCAGCATGCGGATTTCCCGCACTACGCTCCCGACCTGCCTCTGTACAGCAATGCTCGGTTGTCGGCAGAATATAGGTTTACGAGGCAGGCCTTTTGATGAATTCGATTCGACTTCGACCATTTTTTTTGGCTTCATAAAGTCCTTGGTCGGCGATATCGAAAAAATTTGCTACGGACAGGCAAGTTGAGGAATCGTTACAGGACACTCCTGCTGAAAAGCTCACTTGTAGGGGATGGCTAGAGTCCCCCCATTCAGCTTTAAGGGCTTTGTCAAGCAATCGGCTCATGCATTCGAGTGCTGCATCGAGTGGCGTTTCAGGCAAGATGATCAGGAATTCCTCCCCCCCATAGCGAGCCGCGATATCAACCTTTCGCAAGTTTTGTAAGAGAAGATCAGCGAGCTGCTTGATCACAATGTCACCAACGTGATGACCGTGCGTGTCATTGATCTTTTTAAAAAAATCGATATCGATTAAAGCACAGCTGAGAGGACGCCCATAGCGCTTGCTGGTAGGGAATTCTAATTCAATATAATCATTGAGAAATCTTCGATTATACAGACCTGTTAGGGGATCGCGAATACTCAGTTCGTTGAGTTGATTTTGTAAATCAGCGACCCGCAAAGAGGAGCGAATGCGAGCCAAAAGCTCGATCTTGCGAGCGGGCTTATTGATAAAGTCGGACGCCCCTTTGTTGAGGGCGAGCTCGAGCTTTTCGACATCGCTATGTCCTGTCAAAACAATAATTGGCAAGAAGCGGTTATGGACATCGGCCAAGAGGCGATCAATCAGTTCAGGTGCCGCCGTGTCTGGCAGTTCCCAGTCGAGGAGTATCACGTCGGGCTTGTGAATTTGCACCAGCTCAAGGCATTGAATGCCTGATTCAGCTTTGAAAACTTTATAGCCAGCAAGCTGAAGAATGCGAGAAATGAGCGTCGCCTGCAAGGGGTCGTCTTCGACCACAAGCACAGTCTTACAATTTGCTAGAGTTTCATTCAAAATATTTCATCTGCTCCATACTTTGCACTCAGGTCCAGGCTATGAATTCTACGTCCCGTCGATGTCCAGGCGTATCATACCTTCTGGTAATCGATCTTTCTTTTGAAACAGCGAACTTAGCGAAAGGCGCACCTGATAGCTTTGCTCGAGGATCTGGCAACGAGCGACAAAAGGCGTCGAGGATTCTATATGGGATTTATTACGCTTAGTCTTAAGAACTTTAAGGGTAAAATACTTTTCGATAAGTATAGGTTCCAAACTTGGACATTGAATACTAAGAATAGTACCTAATTTATAGTCCGCGGACGAAGCAAGCAAAAAGGAACCTGGTGTGATCTGAATGATCTTCACCAGCGGCAGGATATTGACGTTGATCAATTCGCAAGGCAGGTTACACTGTATTTTCGCCGAAAGATCGAGGTAATCGAAGTGTGCTCCGAGTAAATCCTCGACTTTCGTTTGCAAACGTTCAATGTTAATCGGCTTGGAAATAAAGCCGTCGACACCTAATTTCTGGGAAGCTTGGAGGAATGTATCATCGACCCGAGCCCCGCTCACAAAGCACATGGAAAACAGCCGTTCTTTTTTGAACTCATTGAACTGCTTGGCTAGCACAACGCCATTGACGTCCGCTTCCAGATTGATATCAATTAATATCAGTTGAATTTCCGGATGCTCCTGAAAGATTTTAAGAGCTTCTGTTGGGTTGTTGGCAGTTAATACCGGGTAGCCCCTATTTACCAGAGCCTTTCTCATGAGCAATACAGTATCACGACTATCATCAACGACGAGTATGGTGTTTTTTACTTTTAAGTTTGATTCTTCCAATGAGTTCAATACCTCTAAACATGATCTTATACAAGCTCTTCGGCAGAATTTGGCGGAATATGACTCATTTTTACTCGAAGCTTAAAAACTAAAGTTCTATTGCTAGACAAGACTCAAGCTCAAAGCAGCCTATGCTGCGCCTTGAGATACAGAAGCAGCGGCCTCGTCTTTGACCAAAGCGCCCTTAATGTCAGCTAATAGTTCAGCTTATTACAGACTTCCAAACTTTCAATAAGGCTGGTTTTTGGCCTGTAGCCTTAGATTCAAAGCGGCATTGAGGATTCTTTCATAGCCGGCCGATTTCTTCATAAATGCCTTTACACAAGTCGGCCGCAAGTAAACAGCAAGGACGGGAAAATTCAGCTTTACCTAGGGAAGAGAAGAAAGGGCTATCTCTCAGGAAGTTAGCCCTCGATTTTTCTTCTATGAAGAGTACTTTAAAAATCCTATTAATTAGTCGCTGGCGCGAAATTGAAAATTTCGCCCAGGGACTATCCTGAGCGAAGCGAAGGATCTCGTGGAATCAGGTACTTATCAGCGAGATCCTTCGTCGTTTCACTCCTCAGGATAGTCTCAGGCGCTTTAAGCGCCAGAGACTAATTAGCGCTTATCCAAAAAGTCCATCACCTTCAAAAGCAAATCAGGCTTATAGAAGGGAGCGTGACCCAGGCCATTCATTATCCAAAGACCAACTTTTTCGTCTTTCTTGCAATCGAAATAGTCGATGTGATCCGTTTCATTGCCGATATCGGAATAATTGGCTAATTCGGCAGGATTTGATACGGATTGGTAAAGGAAATCGATGTTGAACTGGGAAAGTTCATCAGCGCCTGCAGTAAAAGTCTGTTGCTTACATTTGTTATGCTCAGCCCAGAAAGCAGTTGTTTGCATCGCCGAAGGATAGCGAGGAAAGCTGGGTTCACTGGGAACTAAAGTACCACCATTGAACGAAATCAGAGGGTCATAGGTTCCATGGATCTGCAGCATGCTGATCGGTTTTTTTGGTTTGCATTGTTCTGGATTCAAGTAGTTAGCGCCTGACAAGGACGCCACACCGGAAAAGAGTTCGCTATGGTTACAGGCAAGACGGTTGGCCATAAAGCCCCCGTTCGAGAAACCGATCACCGTGATGTTACGCCGATCAACTGGGTACTTTTCAATAGCTTCTTTGACCAGGGAAACTAAATAGTCTTCATCACTTATTGCAGGATTAGCACCGAAAAAATTGCAGCATGCGTCGGTAGCATCCCAGAAGCGTTTGCCAGAAAGATCCGCTCGACCTTCAGGAATGATAACAAAGGCGTTCAAAGCACTGGCAGCGGCAGTAGCTTGCACAAAGCCGTTCATCGACTGAGCATCCATATTGTATCCGTGCAAAACCAGCATCAAAGGACGCTTCTTTTTGCCTTTGAGATCTGAAGTCAGTTGAATCATTGCGGGGCGATCGATCGGGCCTATCGACGCAATGACTGGTGCTAGAGCAGTTCCTGCTGACGCTTTCTTCGCTTCTGGATGGGAAACTCGATCTTTCTTCTCAGAATCAGCAAATACCTGGGTCAGAGCAAGGCAGCCAAGGGAGCAAGCCAAGATACTGCTGATCAGGAAGCGAGTGTTCAGAACCATTGAGTCTCTCCTTCGTTGCAGGTGAATTTTACGGCTCTTTACCGTGAGTAAGATTTGTTTTGTTCATAACGATTTTGACAGGATTTATGCAATGTGCTTGCCACAATTATCTTGTGCTTGATTCGTAGAATATCAGTGGTTTCGATGGCTGAGTGACTGCCTAGAGAACGGTGACTGTTGAAAAATAATTATCCACATCCCCAAAGGTATTCTTTAGGTAAAGATATCTGGAAATAAAAGGGGACTTGCAAAGAATGTGCTTCCAACTCAAGATGAATGGAAATCGTTCCACCTAAGCCTTCGACATAGGTACGCACAGCATCCAATCCAACTCCTCGCCCGGAAATCTCGGATACTGCTGACTTAGTCGAAAAGCCCGAAATGAATATAAATGCAGCAATCTCGGTTCTCGTATAACTGCGGCTTTTACTCATCAGTCCCCGTTCAATCGCTTTCGCTTGGATGGACTCCAAGGCAAGTCCGACCCCATCATCGCGATAGTTGATCACAATTCCATGCCCAGCAAGAGTCGCCTCAATTCGAATATTTCCCTCTGCGCTCTTGTTCTTTTGCAGTCGTGATTCGGCGGGCTCAATGCCATGATCGATTGAATTACGAAAGAGATGAAGAAAACAATTATAGAGAACCTCAGAAGCGCGGTCATGCAGGAGTATTTGATCGTTGTTAAGTTGCAGCAGTGGGGTTGGCTTACCGAGGTCACGAGCAATCGAATCTGTGCCACGAAAGGCCTCGTCAGCAATCGAGCCTAAGGTATCGAAGCTATGCTTACTGAGCTGTTCGGTGATTGCCGTGATCAATTCCTGGTCGCTGCTGCGTGTGGTGATGATCTCTTTAAGCTGGGTTATAATGCTCTGCAGAGTACGGCGTTCGATTTTGACTGATTTTTTAAGGAGTGACCAGCCCAAACGTTCCTCACCGATGGACTGATAGCGGTTGAGAAGTTCCTGGATTTCTTCAAGGTTCTTCAATAGCAGCTCATGATCCCAGCTGCTTTCCTTTCGCTGCAAGGCAGCATAGTTTTGTTCCAAATCATGGGCAAGTGTAGATAGGGCATTCAGGTAGTAGGTTCGTGCGGATCCCTTGATGGTGTGCATGTTTATAAAAAGACGACGTACAATATCGCTCTTAGGTTCGTAGTCACCTCGAATGAGATCCATGTTTTCCAGGATCTGTTCGGACGCTCTTTGATAGAAACGTTGAAATCTATCCTCCGGAATCTGGATCAATTCAAGGATCATTTTCAAGTCGTGCTCTCGTCGCTCTGATAGGAGTTTGAGCTGTCTTACTTCGGTGACATCGCGAACACAGACCAGGATCTTTTCGATTTTCATTTGACGGTCAAGAACCGGACTCCATTCGAGTTCAAGGATCTGTGCATCGGCACCATCGGTCTTACGAAAGACCAGCTCGCTTTTCAAAGCTGATTCATTGAGTTCGTAAGCAATGGCATCGTCACCCAGGATAGCTTCGAGAGCAGACTCGATCTGTGCCCTGTCATCGTTTGATAGCTCGACGCGTTGCAAAAGCAATGACTTAAGGTTTTGACCTGCAAGCGTCTCCGGGCCGAAAATTTGGTTCATATAGGTTGAATGCTGCTCATCTACTGTCAGATGGGGCCTCGTGATTGAGAAGATGCCCTGCCTGATATGCTGTAGAATCGACTTGATATCGCGAGTTTGTCGTTCTACTTCATCTCGGAGGGAACGGCTCAGGAACTCCGCCTGGCGAAAGGCCTTTGCAAAACGCTGACCGATGACCAGACTCTGCAAGAGGAGAAAAACTACAAGCCCATAAGCACCGATGAATGGATTGAAAATGATGTTGCGTGAAACCAGAACATCGTGAACTGCGCAAGCGAGCAGGACCAAACCGCCACTTAATCCCAAAAAGGCCCCAGGCTCTCGGTAATAGACCGCGCGGAGCCAAGAAACGAGTAAGTATAAGGCGCTAACAGCCAAGAGTATCTGGTAGTAACTCAGGTACTGGGTCAATTTGTATGGCGCTATGACAAAAGCAAAGACCATTTGAACAAGAGCGAGACCGAGGAAGATATGCATCAGCCGGCGACTGAAAAACTTAGGAAAACAATGGACTAGAAACATTCCTAGTAAGCATGTGTTGAGGCTAATGGTTGAGTATTCGAGACTTACTTTGAGTTCATAGACCCATCGCTCGTTGGAAGGTATGAGGTCGCTGATCATCGCCGTCGAAGAAATCCCCCGCACAATCGTGCTGAAGCAATAGGCGAATAGCCAAAGACTGCTAAAATCCTCGGGCCGCTGAAGAAATAGTGCAAAGTTGTACACGCCTATAATGAAAATCATCGCCAGTGCAATGATCTCTGAGATTCGGGCTCGATTGGAAATCTGTGCAGCCTGACGTCCCTCACCCAACCATATGGAAGAATGCACGCCACCTTCCCGATGATCGAAATTGGCAAGATGCATCACCAGCATGGCATCTCCTGCTCCAGTCCAAACGAAATTTCCGACCATAGGCTTCAGATAAGGTGTGGTCTCTTGGGGTGATGTACCAGGCACACCCGCTTCGAGAACCCATTGAACGGCACCTCCTTCGCTGAGAGGTGCGATAGCGAGCCGGTAGGCAGTGCCAACAGTTCTAGTCGAGAGATCGTAAGCCTTCGCTTGCGAGGATAAGCCACTGACTCTCAATAGTATCGTGGCAAATCCTTGATTTCGTCCAAACCCGAGATTGTTTGGAGGTGTTCGCCAATCTCCGGGAACAGCTTGGGCAATGCCTCGGGAAAAACCCTCAAGAAGGGCTTTGGGATCATTGGGGTCGATGAACTCGTGCCAGACTATGCGCCAATCACCATCCAGGCGGATCGGCCCAGCTTCTTGAAAGTTCCATTGAGCGAGGTCGAACACAGCATTTTTGTTTTCAGGCTGTTTGAGCTCTGGGACTTTGGCAAAAATCGCTTTGGATGCCAGGACCAATATGAAGAGAGCCAAGAGTCGCAGCATAACCGGTTTTCTCCCGCTCTATTAGCATCTTGCTTTTTGTGCTTCATGAGCCTGGATAAAGTATACAAGAACTGATCCGCCTTGGGAGGATTTTCAAATTCTTAGGATACATGACGAAGCGTTTGATCCCGAGGGATGAAAATTTCAAAGCGTGCGCCTCGACCTTTTTCGCTGGTGATCTCGACCGTACCTTGACAGCTCTCAATGGTCGCAAACACGGCTCCTATGCCCACACCGCGGCCAGCAAAGAGAGAGACCTCCTGCTCCGTTGAAAATCCTGCTTGGCTTACCTTCTGGACGAGCTCGCTCAGTGAAAGATTGCTGAGATCTGCCTCTGGAGCCGCGCAACGTTTGGTGTATTCCGCCTCCCATACCGATCGATCAAAGCCTCGCCCGTCGTCGCTGCAGATGATAAGAAGGCCTTCTGAGGATTCTGTAAACTCAAGTCGAATCGACCCCGACTTGGGTTTTTGCAAGGCTTCACGGTCGTCTTCGATGCCATGAATAATGGAATTTCTAACCAAATGGAGCAATTCATCCAGGACCATTTGCTGGGCTAAAGAGCGGACCCGAGCATCGCCGTCGATGAGTTGCAGGTCCAATGACTTGTTCAATTTTTTCGCAACAACACGGGCGTTGATCATCAGGGGCTGGAGCACAGTGCGAATCAGTTTGGCTGACACTTCCTCTATCCATAGCTCGATATCCTGCTGGACGACGGATAGATTTCTGCTTTCGGCAATTTTTTTCAAGCGGACTAACTGCAGTTCATTGACCATATGCTCGTGCCTCATGCCCCCCCAGGGCGTTCGAAGCAAACTCATATGGCGCAAGAGAAAATCTTGGAAATGCTTTTCCAAGTCTTCCCCATCGGTCTTGCTCACCAGGTCTTTCTCTTCAAGTTTATGGATAGAGTCGGCGATGTCGGCCATATGAAAGACGAGGCAGTTACCTTTCAGGCTATGCAGAATAAACAGGATTTCTTGGTGCGGGACTTGAGCTTTAATTTTTTCAACAGCCTGGTAGGAAAATGCTATAAATTGCCTAAATTCTTCGATATTTCGCATCATCTTGATGAGGTTACGATGGCGTTTTGATTCTAAGGTTTTTTGCCGAAGTTCGGTAGCATCGGTGATGGTGAAGAGGAGCTGTTGAAGAACTCCTTCTTTATTGCGAATACCCGCCGCTTGGAGATGCAGGTACCTGCCATCAACAGATACATGAAGCGGTATTTGACTGAGACTGACTTCCAGGGGTAGCTCGTCGCGGAAGATTTGAGTGAGCGCCATTCGCCAGAAGGCCGCTTGTTTGGGATTCAAATCCAAAACAGCGAGAAGATTCTCGCCAACTTGCACATCGAGTCCTAAAAGTTGCTGACAGGAACGAGTAAAACCAGGAGCAATTCGAAATTCCGCGTCAACCATAAGGAATCCACTGGCGACATTGTCAACAATGGTGCGGATTGTGTCCGTTCGTTCGGTAACAATGGCCTCGACCTCTGTTAAATGGGTCTGTAATTCGAGATTGAGGTTTTTAATCGTTTGTTCGGATTTAGCCCTCATGAAATTCACTCGATCGCCTAGGGCAAGCGACATCAAAATGCCTTCACAGACTGTCCCAGGTAAGAGACCCCACTGGACGATTTCAGGAATCTCAGCAATGCCTTGATAGACCAGCACCATGAGAACATTGCTCAGAGCAGCAAAAAGCCAAGCGAAGGCATAAAAAAACGCTGGTCGATAGCCGCGCAGGGAAGCCCTAAAGCTGGTAGAAATCATCAGGATTGTGCTTATCAAGAGCATGATAGCAAGGATCCTAACGGCGCTATTATAGCTCACAAACAGGCTGATAGGCAGCGACAAAAAATTTACCAGCAAATACATTTTATAGACCTTATGAACCTTAGGCATATATTCCTGGGAGTTTACAAACTGCATCGTCATCAGAGTCGATACCAGCATCGCAAAGGCAGAAAATACGGCAAAGCCACGATTTTGAGCCCAATTGGCAAATTCACGATCGACCAGTACGGGCCAGATCCCCTGCATGCTAAGCTGGACACAGATCATACTGAACAGGAACATCGAGTAGTAGAAATAGGTTTGACTTCGAAAGGACAAGGTTAGAAAACTGTTGTAGAGGAACAATGTCAGCAAGACTCCAAAGAACAGACTCATCACAGCTGTGTCGAACATTACATGCCGCTTATGAAAGTCTGGCTTCGATAAATGGAGGGCAAGAATGTTCGAACCTTGGGTCACCACTTTAAGATAATAGACATTGTTTCCAGGTTGAGCATCGATTGCGAAAACAGGAAAACGAAGCTCTGCTGCTGGGGAGGCCGGATCCAAAGTATCGCCTTGAGTTGCCGCTTGATAGACATTCGACTTGGCTTTTTGAAAGAGAGTCACCCGATCCAACATCGGATAGCGACTTTCTAAGAAGATTTGCTGGTCCTTCTCACTGGAATTTACAATCTCGAATCGAAGCCAAGTGGCGCCTTTAGCAAAGCCAAGGCCAATCAGAGCCTGGCGGGACGGATAGAAGCTTGAATCCAGACTTCCGTTCAGTATGTCTTGGTCATTTAAAGTCTCATCGCTTGGTTCGAATATGCTAATTAAGTGGCCAAGGAGCATGGCTTTGTCGTCTGGCAAGTCGCGCAAATCTAGTGGTTTGAAATCAGCCCATAAGCCTGGTATAGCCAATAGCCACGCGAAAGCGATGAAAGGCAGCAGCCATAATTTTGTAAAGAAAGTTCGCAAACTCTAACCCATATTTTTTCATAGCATACCGACCTAGAGGCTATCGGTCGATTCCAAGAGCAAGCAAGCTGAGCTGTGATTCTGCCCCTATTGTAAGAATCATTTGCAGGTATATCGTTAGAATTACTAATGAATAGTGGTAACTTAAGCGATTCTTTGGCCGTCGACTTGAGACCCAAGTGAAAACTTTTGCAGCTGCGTTCCTAGGCAAGAGAGAACTCGAGAGATCATCGCTCGTCCCGCGTTGGCTGGCAAACTTGGGTCAGCCAAGGCAAACAAATCCCATGGCAGAGTCATTCATAAATTAAAAGCGGCAGTTGCTGGCTGTTGCTATTCTTATGTAAGATAGCGGTTTAGAAAGTTCGTGTGCGAATCGACGCAGAGGCCTCGCAGGGTCGACCTTGAAAGGACTATGAATGGAACAGATTAAAAACCGAGGACCGCTCCTGAATCATTTGGATGCGATCGAAGAGCGATGCCTCAAGGGAGATCCTCGACTCCGAGACATTCTCGACATCTTTGGAATGGATGGTCACTATGTCCTAATCCTGTTCTTTATCTTGCCATTTCTTCAACCCATTCCTTTGTTCGGGCTGTCGACCCCGTTTGGACTGTTGATTGCCGCAATTGCAGTCTTTGCCTATCGGCGAAAGCCCGCCTGGATTCCTTCTCGTTGGGCGGACCGGAGCCTCAAAGGAAGCACCGTCAAACGGATCGCCGAAGGATCGGAGCGCATCTTTGAAAAGCTGGGGTTTCTCCTTCATCCTCGCCTGAAATATCTTTTTCAAGGTCCCTTTCGATTCATCAACGTTTCACTGCTCGTCTTGAACGCGGTGCTCTTGGCTTTGCCCCTACCCATTCCCTTTTCCAATAGTTTGCCAGCTTGGATGATACTCCTTCAGACCTTGGCTCATCTTGAAGAAGATGGCGCCTTCATCCTTGCTTCCTATGTCCAAACCGTGCTTTGTCTCGCGTACTTTGGGTTGATTCTTTTTGGCATTGGGACCGGCATCGAGTTTCTCGACCAGGGTAAGTTTTTCTGATCAGCCTTCTGATCCAGCCGCTTGCCTAGCGATTCCTCCCCGTGTTTCCTAGGCGCAAGTTTCCCCCTCGAAGAGGCGGAGCTTGCTCTATTCCTGGTTTACGAAAGCCCCTGACCAGCGCTATTGGCTAACAAAAGGAAACAGTACATGACGCAAATGAATGTCTATCGAACGCCCATTACGGAGTGCAGTTGCAAGCCAATGACTGGCTGGCATCGGGACGGAACCTGCTCGACGGAAGATGAGGATAAGGGACGGCACGTGGTCTGCTGCGAGATGACGACCGAATTTCTGGCCTTTTCACGCTACTTGGGCAATGACCTTTCGACGCCTCGCCCCGATTTCGGGTTTCCAGGACTCAATCCCGGTGATCACTGGTGCCTCTGTCTCGACCGCTGGAAACAAGCCCTTGAGGCGGGTTGTGCGCCCCTCGTCGATCTCAATGCCACCCACTTATCAGCGCTGGAGCAAGTCAGCATCCACGATCTCGAGGCTCATGAGATCGGTCGACAGGAGGAATGATCTTGGCCTCGATCATTCCACATAGGCTCTAAACAATGAGGAATTGGCTCGTTCCTGCATTTCTTTCCATGAGTAAGAATAGCAGGTTTTTCCATACTCCTCCCACTCAGCCTAACTCAATCTAGAGCGACAGTGTCCAAACTTTGTAGGTCCAGCTCTTGCCCGAGAGTCAAGACTTTCGCCCCCTTGCGCCCAGCCGGATTTGGTTCGATTCGTGCTCTTGCTATCTCACCTTATACCTCAGCAAATTTTACAATGGTTAGGAGTTTTAAGCGTGAACATTATGCAGGCCCTCTTAGCTTTCTTTAATCTCTCTTCAAAAAGCAAGTGGGTGGTCTGGCCACTTGTTACATCGTTTTTAGCTCTCATTACTCTGGCTGTAGAACGGGAAATTCTGTTTCTCGACAATCTGTTTGATCTCGAGCGAAACTATTCGGAAGTTCAGTGCAGTCCTGAATCGGCAACGGCTCGGACGGCAGATGGAACTTGTAATGATACGCAGAATCCTGCCATGGGTTCGGCTGGCATTCGATTTGGTCGTAATATCGATCCCGCGTCACTCCCCAATCAAGTCAGTGATGAAGAGATTCTCAGTCCCAATCCTCGCGAAGTATCTCTCAAGCTTTTGACAAGGGACCAGTTCAAGCCTGTTATGCAATTGAACTTGCTGGCCACAGCTTGGATCCAATTTATGGTCCACGACTGGTTTGATCATGGTGACAATGAGCGAAGAAATCCTTTGCGAGTGGAAATCGGTGAAGATGATCCTGAATTTCACAAAGGCAAGATGAAGATTTATCGTACTAAAAAAGATCCGACCTATGATCCAGCCCTGGACGCCGTCGTTCCCTATCGCAACGAGGTGACTCACTGGTGGGATGGTTCGCAAATCTATGGCAGTGACCTTGCCACTCAGAAAAGTCTCAGAAGTTTCAAAGGCGGTAAGATGACTTTAAAAAACGGTCAATTGCCAAAGACTCTTGCCAACAAAGTTAAAACCGGTTTCAACAAGAACTGGTGGGTTGGTCTCACGCTTTTCCACAATATTTTCGTACGGGAACATAACCGAATCGCTGAGATGCTTGGGCAGCGCTATCCACATTGGACGGATCAGGAGCTGTTTGACAAAGCTCGACTGATTAACGTTGCCTTGTTGGCAAAAATTCACACCTTGGAATGGACCCCAGCGATTTTGGACAATCCGGTGCTCGCTCAGGGCATGTACTCCAACTGGTTTGGCCTTGGCCAAGGACCTGTGTCAGATGTTTTAGGACAAGTGACGCCCTATGCCGCCCAAATCAGTCAGATGTTTGGTGCCAGTCAAACCCTCGATTTTCAAAAAATGGGTGACAAGGCGATCAATGGTATTGTCGGTGGACCAACCGATCACTACGATGTTCCCTACTCACTGACAGAAGAGTTTGTGTCGGTCTACCGCATGCACTCCCTGCTTCCAGATTCCATCGATATTGTTTCGCGCAAAAATGATCAGCTTCTCAAGAATCTGGATCTGGATCAGCTGCGCGAAGGAGATGCAGCACGAGTGGAAAATAGATTTGGTTTGGACAACCTTTGGTACAGCTTCGGGGTGGCTCACCCAGGCGCCCTGACCCTTTTCAACTATCCAAAAACATTGCAGAATTTAAAGATCCCTCTGATCGGTCCTTTGGATCTGGCCGCTGTCGACATCGTCCGTGACCGGGAGCGCGGCGTGCCCCGTTACAACGCCTTCCGCAAAGCCATTCGACTGAAACCGATCGATCAATTTGAAGATCTTTATAAGCGCTTTCCCACTGATGTTTTAACAGCTGAGCAAGAGGCTGTGGTAGAGAAACTGCGAGATATCTATGGTACTGTTGATCGACTGGATCTCATGGTGGGTTCGCTGGCGGAATCGATTCGGCCTCAGGGCTATGGATTTGGTGAAACTTCCTTTCAAATCTTTACGCTGATGGCTTCACGTCGGCTGTTGAGCGATCGATTCTTTACCGCCGATTTCCGTCCTGAAATCTATACTCCTGAAGGCTTTAATTGGGTGCAGACGCGCACCTTTAAAGACATCATCATCGAACATTTTCCAGAGTTTGCTCAGGCAGACTTGATTCCTGCTAATGCCTTTAAGCCATGGACTCATATCGTTCGTCCCCATCACCAAAAAATCAAGTGATGCTGAATTTTCGTTCGTTGGATCGAAGTTTATAGGCCTCTGCTGATGACTGGATTGCCATCAAAGAGTCCAGAGCGGCAGGCAAGATCAAGGACGACGGGCAAGGGTTGCCCGTTCATAAAATGAAACCAAGACGTCTGACTCGTGCACTGCTGCAGGCCGAAGATCAGGATGATCGGGACCTGAGTGGCCCGATTGATCTTCCCTGCAGCTCGCTCGTATGATCGATCACGACTTAACACTGTTCCAGCGAATCACCCTGGTGCTTACCACCAGACTTCGGTCTGAACGCCGGCGCTCCAACCTTTGGTCTTATTCGCATAGGTCGTACCACCGACCAGACCTTTGAATTCATCCGACCAGGAGGCATTGGTTGCGAAGAGGCGAATCGTTGGCCGCGACCAGGGAAAGTTCTCGGGCGTCACCTGGAAGGCAAGCGTGCTCTTGGTAACAGAACCAGAACGATCGGTAATTTCATTTTTGACCTGATCATGGCCCAGTTCCAAAGCGAGGCTGGTCGACTTGGTCAAGTAATAGAGCGGCCGCACGCCGACACTATTCCATTGGATCTTGTCACCTTTCACTCCCTCTTTGCCCGTCTCTTCACTATGAGTCAAAAGCATAAGTTCGACGGCATATTCCTCAAAATTTATTTGATAGTTGTCGGCGATTTCCCAAACCTTAGCTTTGCTCAGGTCGTAACCGGAACCGGAGTCTTCGCGAATCGGCCGTCCATTTGTGGGAGCTTGGGCGATGCCGAGACCTTGTCGATAAATTGCCATCAGAACATTGCTGGCCTTGCCGATGTTCATGTTAGCCCAGACAGCTGCCGAGGAGCCATCTTCACTCTTGTAGCCCAGGACTGAATCTTCAGGGCGAGCGGTATAGGACAAAAATGTATTGAGCTTGAGACTATCACTGAGCACGATATCGCGATAGCGGGCTTCCAGAATGCGGGAGTGAAGTGTACCCGTGGTTCCTGCAGTCACCGTGGAATTGACATTGGGATCTTCGTAGCCATGGGCGGCCAGATCGAATTTCCCTGGACCCAGCGGTAAATCCTCAATCCCAGCACCAATATGAGCGCCCTGCGCCGTATTAAGCCAGAAATAGTCGTTCATATTGAACTGCTGTCTTTGGTAGTAGCGTCGACCAGCCCAGATATCGAAATCGCCAAGATAGCGGGACATTTTAACATAGGCCTGCACAACTCCTGCACCATTCAAATCGGAACTATTGCCGATCCCAGCATAGCCGTTGAGCATAAATACCGTTTGTAGATAGCTTCCAGCGGGTGCACCGGCTGGTTGCGCGAGACGATGATCGATACCGGCTTCGAACACAGTATCGTTCTCATTACCGAGGCGAAACTTGGCAGCGGATCCGGGAGCTTGGAAAGCTGGCATCGCTGCCCCCGACTCTGCTGCTCCGAAGGTGCTTCGGAAGTATCCGATGAACGTCGATGACGACTTGCTTTCTTCTGCCTGAGCCGCACTCGCGGCCAGCAGACAGAAACAAGCGGACATAAATTTAGCTTGCATAAACTCCCCCTCAATCGGCATGTTGCAAAAAATCCTGGTAAAGCCCGGCTTAGCGGAAATCGCTTATGCGATCAGCTGCAAAACCTTTAGCAAAGGACAACAGGCGTACTCTTTACCAGCAGTTTTTATATAGGGCGGTGGACATATTTTCGCCAGTCAATTCCTGGTTACGCTATTCTTTTCCCGAGTTGGTCAAGACTTCATACGACAAAGTTAGTCCTCGAATCTTGATAACAGAAAGCCAGAAATATTTTTGAAAGCTATGGCCGAAGCAGCTTTCACAGCTAAACCGGCGATGGGCAGGAAGGCCTGTAATGCTCAATTTGTGTTAATGGAATTGTTTAGTTTGAAAGGAGTTTGCTTGCAAGTCCTGTGAGGCGTTAAGCCCGGGGATTGACCCAGGCTTTAGTCTGTTGGAACTTTTCAGACGTGCTGAAAGGTGCAGGTCGTTTGCAGCTTCTTCTTGCGCAAATTGAAGCGGGTCGAGCATTCTAGATTGAACAGCTCCCAGCGCCGTTCATTGCCCTGGACCCGAGCCTGTACACCATTTTTACGCAGGATCTGGATAAAAGCTTGGGTATCATCAAACTCTGCGGCAGCAAACAGTCCACCCCCGATCGAGAACTGGCAGGCGGTCCAGGCTGGTTGGACGCTGGCGTTGACGGGCTTTACGCAGAATGCTTCAGCGGCTTGGAAAAAGCTGGATTCAATGGCTGACTGCTCATTGACACCGGCTCTTTCCAAGATATCTTTCATGAGTTCCGCGTCCGGACCTTTCACAAGCTTATCCTGCAGTTGGATTGTTGTGGCGAATGCGGGAACGGACAGGGTGGCGAGCAGGGCGAGTGCAAAAATTTTCATAGCTTGACCTTTCTAAGTGTGTTCATCAAGTCGTCCATATCGAAGCTGACACTAGCGGGTTTACCCTCTGCTAGGTACAGATGAGAACTTATGCCTTGTGATGGGATTCGATGCGATTCGGTGGGATGGCTCTGTAACTCGTTGATTTAACTCGAACGACAAGATCGCGCGCGATCGGGGTACCGCCACCCAAGCAGGTGCCCCTGCGGGTGAAGAGTCGTCCTATGACTGACCAGATCTCAGTTCTAGTTTACTGAGCGGTTGGCAATGGTCTGAGCTGTCTCTTGCTAGGCTAAAAGAGATTTCGCGCCGTTCACTGCTTCCTGCTCGCGGTCCTTCAATGGGGCTCATAATCCAGCAATGCCCTGAGACTTGGACTGCTCCAGCCGTTCTTCTCATCGCCTTATGTTACAAAGCCCAGGCCTCTGATATCATAGTTCAGACACTTAAAATTGGCATCAACACCGACCATGCGACTTTTGGCTCTAAGCCCGAGCAAGAAAGCCGCTGCAAAGATAATTTTCGTGGTCGATGAGACCGCTGCAAAACAAGGGTAAAACATGCGATTGACTCTCCT
>JBGSRE010000872.1:0-3763 GCA_041737755.1 Oligoflexus sp. | reverse complement strand
TCTATCAAAGAAGAAGGAACAGCACCTTATGATCGCCGCTTTAGAAACCCAAAATCTAAGTCTCAAGGTTCGGGATAAATGTCTGCTCGATCAGGTTAATCTGAGCTTTCCCAAGGGCGAAATAAGCCTTATTCTTGGACCCAATGGATCCGGCAAAACCCTGCTTTTGCGCTGCCTAGCAGGAGTCCTTTCGCCTCATACTGGACAGGTGCTGATCGGCACCGAACCCATGCATAAGAAATCGCGTGAAGAGACGGCAAAAATTTTGAATTGGATGCCTTTGAGCACCAATCTTCCTTTCGCTTTCTCTGTGATTGATCTTTTGATTATGGGGCGCTATCCACAGCATCAGGGGTTTCCTGGTAAAAGGGATCGACTGGCTGCGGAAACAGCTCTGCAGCGATTGAATCTCCATAGCTTCGCAGAGCGAAGCTACAACAGCCTGAGTCGAGGCGAACAAACTCGGGTAGATATCGCCCGAGCTCTAGCGGCTGATACTTCCGTTCTGCTCTTCGATGAGCCTTTTGCGAATCTCGATATTGATGCCAGCCTGCAGATCATCCAACTTTTTCATGAACTCAGGGAACAAGGCAAAACCCTGATCCTCTCCCATCATGATCTTTACTCAGCACGCGATCTGGCAACTTATATGATATTTTTGAAGCAAGGCAGGCTGGTAGCTAGCGGGTCATCGCCGAGTATTTTTACGCCAGACATTATTCGCCAAACATATGACGTAGAAGCAGAAGTGCGCGAAGACCAGCACTCGGGTGATTGGTTTGTGCGCTTCAAAAATCTACCGCACTAAGGATTTTTTCCCAATTCTTGGGAACGCAATGTAGCCTTTTCCACAGCACTCACAAACATAGAACGCAAACCGCGTTCCTCCAATTCATGCAGAGCAGAAATCGTTGTCCCTGCTGGGGTAGTGACCTGATCTTTCAAAATCGCTGGATGCAATCCGGTGGCCTTCACCATAGCAGCCGAGCCAAGCACAGTTTGGGTGGCAAGTTTAAGTGCCAAATCCTTTGGCATGCCCATCTTTAAACCCCCATCGGCTAAGGCTTCAATCACCATATAAATATAAGCCGGACCACTGCCTGACAATCCCGTCACAGCATCCATCAGGGTTTCCTTGGTCCAATAAGCTTCACCGACAGCTTTGAAAATCTGTTCTGCATAATTTTTGTGAGCTTCACTCGCCACTTCATTGGCGCACATGGCTGTTGCCGCCGATCCAATCACGGCTGCGATATTCGGCATCGCCCGCACGATGGGTCCTTCATATCGCAGTTCTTCAGCTATGGTTTGGGTCTTTTTGCCGGCGAGTATGGAAATGATCAGGTTATCATTGCTGAGTTTGCCATTAAAAATTTTACCGATGGTCGGCAGGTCCTGAGGTTTTACGCAAAAAATCATGATATTTTTGTGTTTCTGAGCCTCGTCGAGCGAAGCCAGACCTTTTACCGATCCTGAACTGAGCATTTGATCGATCCGGCCCTGATCCACATCAAAAACTTCGATGGGAAATGGATTTTTTGCTACTGATTTTTGCAGACCTCGAACGAGGGCTGCTCCCATGTTACCGAGACCGACGACGGTGATCTTTTCCATACACACTCCATGGATCGTTTGCGCGGCAGGGCTTTTTTTCATATCCTTGATGGAGTCAATACCGCGCAACTGGTTTCTTGGAGGCTCCTTGTGACGTGCCGAACGCTGTTCGCCCTTTTCAGCGCTGCCATGAGCTGGTTTATTCCATCACAGTCCCGTCTTTTCGGTCAGGAGTCCTCTTCGGGTCATATCATCCTGGCTCAGGCAAAGCAAGACGCCACCGCACTCACTCCAGATCCGGAAACAGCTGCGAAGGATACCGAGTCGGCAGATGAGGATTCTTCCGTATTTCAAATGCAGGCAAAGAAACCACCAGCAAAAAACATCAAAGCCAAAGTACCAGCGAAAGCTTCGCAATCGAAGTCGCTGCCTAAACCCAAGCCGAAACCAGCACCGAAACCTACGCCAAGACCTGTGCCTCCTAGAAATCCAGTGCGGACTCCAACGCCATATGTTGATCCCAGGCCTACCGTGATCGAACCTCTGACTCCCGCACCCAATGGCCGCTTTCAGGTGCCTATTCCTGAAGAAAAGGGAGAGTTCAATATTTGGGGAGATGACCCCAAAATTCAAACTCCCTCAAGCCCCGGGCGGCATCAACTCGGATTAGTCGGTCTGGTGAACTTTTTAGGGGCGGGGTTCGGCGCGGAATACCTGCACCGGCAAACAACCTGGCTAGATTGGGGTTTAAATCTCAGCAGTACACAGGCGCAACTCACCAAAACCACCGGCATTGACGCCAATGAGTTCCTTAATTCCAGTATGGCTAACTTGAAGAGTTTTGTTCGAGTCTTCAGCAGTCGCCGACTCTATCTTGGCGCCGGCCTGAACATGAGCTCCATTGCCGGATCATTTGGCTGGAAAGGTCCAGGGGTTGTCGATGAAGAAATATCGACCGACTTCAAATTGCAGCTCGCTCTGGTCGACATCTTCATTGGCAGTGAATGGGAATTGGGCAAAGGTTTCTATTTTGGTGTCGATTGGGTTGGAATCGGTGTCCCATTAATAGGCAACATGAGCTTTGAAGAAAATATCGACCTGGATGACACGACCAAGATTCTCACAGGTCAAACTGCTGAAGAAAGAATACTGTCAGAACTGGCAGCCCAATTCCGACCGTATTATGTGCTTTTGAAAATTGGTTATACTCTTTAACTCTACTTGTGCTTAAAGGTATAAACACCGTCCCACTGGGCGCCTGGCGATTCCTCAATATAGTGATCGATCCGCTCGCAGTAGAGGAGGCTCGCCTTGTCATCGGGCTTCATCTGCAAACAGGCGACAAAGTTCTTTCTCGATTCAGGCCAATCCTGCATTGTATAGGCTTTCCTACCCAATTCAAAGAACTCGATGAATTTCCAAATTTCCCCTGGGGTGGGTAGAAAATCGGGGCGCATCAGATGGAAAACTTTCACCGGTTCGTTCTTGCCCTTCACCCGTATATCATCCAGATCGCGGGTAAAGAACTTACCCTTGGTTAACTTAGCTTGGGTGAACTCGCTTATCATGATCTTAATACCATATTCCTTAGTCAAGCCTTCCAAGCGTGAGCCTAAGTTCACGGCATCGCCCATGACGGTATAGGTAAAGCGCTCACCAGAACCCATATTTCCCACCGACATCGGTCCGGTATTGAGACCAATGCCGATATCAATATCTGGAAAGCCCTTGGCCTTAAAATCTATGCGGAGCTTGTCCAGCGCATACAGCATTTCAATCGCTGCACTGCAGCCGGTATCTGCAGGATTATCCAACTGCAAGGGCGCACCCCAGAAAGCCATAATCGCGTCACCAATATATTTATCCAGCACACCTTTGCTGCGCAGGACAATACCGGTCATGGGTGTGAAATATTCGTTCATCAGCTCACTGAGCTTTTCCGGACTCAGGGTTTCCGAAATGGTGGTAAAGCCGCGAACATCGGAGAAGAAAACGGTCAGCTCTTTCTTTTCACCGCCAAGCTTTAATTGTTCTGGATGCAAAAGCACCTGATCAATGACCTCAGGGCTGAGATAATGCTGGAAGGCACCTTTAACGATTTTCTTTTCGCGTTCCTCAGTCATATATTTATAAAGGGTAACCAGGGTAAACATCGAAATAACTTCGACAGCCGGCAAAACCATAAAGGTCCATATTCCTTTACCCAACC
>JBGSRE010000858.1:0-3971 GCA_041737755.1 Oligoflexus sp. | reverse complement strand
GGGGATGTGCAACTACTCCGTTCGATCGAAGGGCGCTTGCTCGGCTGTTTGAGTCACCTCCTCCGCAATGCCCTCGATCATGGCATCGAGGCTCCGAAAGAGCGTTTGGCTGCCCAAAAACTCGAACAGGGAACGATCACGATCGATATTGAACAATTGAGCGAGCTGACTATTTCCGTCTCTGATGACGGTCGCGGTCTTAATTTAGGCCGCATTCGAAGCCGTGCGCTGGCTTCTGGCCTTATGCTGGAGACCGACAAACTGAGCGATGAACAGCTTGCCGAATTCGTCTTTGCTGTGGGCTTTTCCACTAAAGCCGAGGCCAGCGATGTTTCTGGTCGTGGAGTGGGGATGGATGCTGTTCGCGATCTTGTTCAACAACTCGACGGCTCGATCTCGATTCAATGGCAAGGTGAGACAGATGCGAAGGGCTATCGACCGATAATATGGTTGATCAGCTTGCCAAGGGCATACGCATTGGAAAGGAAAGCCGCATGAATCCCATCAAATTTTTATTGGCTCTGCTGCTTATGAACTTTATGAGTTCGCTAGCGTTCGCCACCGAAGCTGTTAGCATTACTATGCCCTTGTTTGAACCAAGCAAGGGTCAAAGAAATCCCGAAGTCCGGATGAAAGGGCAATTAGTTTGGAGCAAAGGGCCTTGCTTTGAAACCAGCCCTTCCGATTGGCAATTGAAGAAGTTCCCAATTTTCTCCTATCGGCGTTTGATCCCTAAGGATAGCAATGACTTTGAGGGGTCGTATTGCGGCCACTTGCGCTTGCCCGCATCTGCCGTCGGCAAAATGTATAACTTCAATATGATTCGAGTCTTCGGCAACGCCGAGCTCTACGTCAACGGCCTCACGATATGGCAACAAGATGAAAAAACCGGTCCCATTAAGTTAAACGTCAACCACCTAATTGAAAAGCGAGAAATCGCTATCGAAATAAGGCTTGCTTGTAATGATTCGCCGCTTTGTGGATTTCGCGGGAGCCTGCATATTTTGGAGGCCAATGCCAGTCTTCGGGCCGATAATGTTCGCAGCGCATTCGACCTATTGGCTTTTTGTGGCCTCGGCTATTGCCTCTTCTATCATCTGTTCTTCACGGTGTTGCGTCGGCAGTCTGGGGCAGCGCTGTTTCTGACTACCAATTGCATTGCACTCCTTTTGCGCTTGCCGCTGACCGGTCAGAGCCAGCTGCACTATATTCTGAACATAAGTGAATCGGCATATTGGCGACTTGAGCTTCTATCGATCATGATACTCTTGCCTTCGAGTTTGAGTATTGTCAAGACAACGTTTCAGGAGCAGTCTCCCGTTAAAGCTGCAAACTTCGGCTGGGCCCTACTTGGGCTAGCTTGTTTAGGTATTGCTTTTCTTAGCAGCGAATACTTTTTGCCAATTTTGCTGCTTGCGTATGTGCTGATCTTCGTCAATATCTACGTGTTCAGCGTAACAGGATGGCGAGCTGTCAAGGCTAAGCGTTCGGGAACGATTAACTTTATCGTGTGCTCTACGGTTGTTGTGATCACCACTTTTTTGGAAGTCTTGAACACACGATTGAACGTTGAAATGAGTTCTTTGGTGCAGCCTCTGGGCTATATGTGTGCAACTATTATGCAGTCGGTACTGCTGGCCACTCGTATCAACGATGCTTTAATTTTAGCGGAAACTCAAGAACGAGAGAAGCATAGCTTGAAGATTGGGCTTGAGGAGGAAATAGTCACTCTTGACAAACGAATTATCGAACGCACAATCGAAATGCGGACTATTATTGAATCGATTTCCACGGGCATAATCTGTATCAATCGTGGGGAGAATGGCAGTTTGGCCGTATCGAGCGAATACTCGGACTATCTGCGTCATGTCGTTGGCTTTGATATCGAATCTTGGCATGAACTGCATTTCTTTCTTAGACGATTGTCGATCAAGACTCCGACCGCAAGCAGTCGACAGCTAGGCCCATGGATGGAAGCGCAGATGCAAGATCCAACTGCACTGACTGGAATCTTTGATGGAATGCTCAGCGGTATTGTATTTTTCAATGATGTCGATACTCAGAAGTATCTGAAATTTAAATGGTCAGGCCTTTATAAAGGTGGACACTACGAAGAGTTGTTTATCTACGTCTTCGACGTATCTCGTTCCATCGAACTGGAACATATCGCTAGACATAAGCGGGATGAACTGCTAGCACTCGAGGAACTCGTTTTGCAAGATCTTTGTGGCGCGTTGGAGTTTAGAAGAAGGAAGCAATAAAACCGCCTTTGGTGTGGCTGCCAGTTTACCGATCGGAGCTTCGCAGCAAAAGGCCTCTCTAGAGCGGGCTCAGGCGAGCTATGCATGGGCGGAAGTGGAATCCAGTCTTGAAGAAAAACAGCGAGGCGCCACCTACGCCAACTGGCTAGGACAGTATCGAACTGCTGTTGATGTTTTGCGTCAAGGCTTTGCGGAGGCAGCTGTCAAAGACAAACATGAAAAAATGGAGCAACAGTTCCTGGCGGGACGGGTGAGTGCTTCGCTGATTATCGAAGCTCATCGGCAGATGTATGAGCATCTCGTGTCGCGCCACCAAATTGAATGGAAGGCGATGGAAGCATACTGGAACTTGCGCTATCTCAGTGGTCAACTCCGGCCGGAGGATTTATGAAGAGAATTCTATTGTTCAGTATTCTCGTAGTTCCAAGCTCGTCAATTCTCGCGCATGGCGAGGCGAGCGTCGGCCGGCCAGGAGTAGGAGCGGACAAAGGCGTTATCAAGGCCGATGAAGATGAAGGCTTTGTCTTACATCCCAGTGCAGCAGAAAACTTTGCCATCAAAATCATGCCGCTCAAGATTGGCCCCAACTGGACTGTTCCACGGCAGGCCTTGGTTTACTCGGGACTAGAGATCCAGGTCTTTCGCCAAAGAGATGGCTACTGGAAAACAGTTGATGTGAAAATTGTGCGTAAAACTGCAGCGAATGTTGATATTAGTAGCAGCGAACTCAAGGCGGGCGATCAACTGGCCATCGACGGCATCGGTTTTCTAAAAATAATTGAACAGAGTGTGTTTGGCCCTGCCTCAGAGGGACATGGACACGGCCATTGAAAAGGACCCTTCATGCTGAATCGCATCATTCATTTCGCGGTCTTTCATAGGGTTTTGACCCTTTTTTTGACGTTTCTTTTAGTCGCTTGTGGGATGATTTTTGGCTTTCGCCTCCTGCCGATCGATGCTGTTCCGGATATTACCAATAACCAGGTGCAGATCAACACCACCATAGCCGGTCTTGCACCGGAAGAGATTGAACGCAGCATTACCTTTCCCGTTGAGTCTTCGATGCGTGGCCTCGCCGATGTGGATAGTGTCCGGTCCATCACGCGCTTCGGCTTGTCCCAGGTGACTGTCATATTCGAAGATGGAACAGATGTTTATCGAGCCAGGCAGATGGTCACCGAACGTCTGCAAAATGTGCTGAACGATCTGCCCACAGGGGCCATAACAAGGTTAGGACCGATTTCCACCGGCCTGGGAGAGATTTATCAGTACACTCTGGATTTTAAACAAGTGGCTCCCGTTCCTCGTGACCGCTTTCAGCAGCTGATTCAACTGCGGACCGTCCAGGATTGGACGATCAAACCACGGCTACTCACCGTCAAGGGTGTCGCCGAAGTGAATACGACGGGCGGCTATGAAAAACAGTTTCAGGTAGAACCCGATCGACAAAAAATGCAGGCCTTTGGTATCCACTTTTCTGATTTGAAAATAGCTTTAGAAGGAGCCAACCGAAACGTGGGTGGGGGACTGATTCAGCAAACAGCCGAACAGTTTTTAGTTCAAGGCATCGGCCTTTTTAAAAGCCCTGAAGACATCAAGGTGGTACCCGTCAAGCAGCTCGAATCCCTCCGCATTATCCGCCTCGGTGAAGTGGCCGAGGTCAACCTGGGGCGCGAGCAAAGAACTGGCGCTGCCACCATGAATGGCGAA
>JBGSRE010000850.1:0-10131 GCA_041737755.1 Oligoflexus sp. | reverse complement strand
GCCAGCAACACTGATGCAGCGACGATGGTCAGGCCGATCACCAGTTCACTGACGCCCCAGCCGCGGGCTAATTCTGTCGCAGCAGTGACTAAGAGGTCGCTACCGTAAACCAAGATGACGAGTCCACCGAGAATGAAAGCTAAACTCGTCACGATAGATTTGGTATTTTTCGCGAGCTTCGCCTCTGCGGGCCCACCGATCTCTTGCGCATATTCGTCCTTGATAGCTTGCTTTTCCTGAGATGACGAACGTACGGCTATCCAAGTATAGGCGACGATGCCAATAAAAAGAATGACTCCTTCCCAGCGAGCGATTGTCCCGTCAAAGGCCATTGCATAGACCAAGAGCGAAGCTCCGATCATGATCGGCACTTCTTTTCTCACCATCTGCTGGGCGACGACCAGCGGGGTGATGGCAGCAGAAAGCCCAAGGATAAGCAGTATGTTGAAAATGTTACTACCGACCACATTACCGATGGAGATGTCGGCACTGCCACTGAACGAAGCCTTGATCGATACTGCCAGCTCGGGGGCGCTGGTACCAAAGGCTACCACAGTGAGGCCGATGACCAGCGGACTGAGCCCAAAAGCCAAGGCCAGCTTCGAGGCGCCTCGTACCAAAAAATCGCCACCTACCACCAGCAATATCAATCCACCAATAAGAGTCAGTGCTAGCACGAGTCGTTCTCCGTCTATGAATAAAGTGGAGCCAAGGGCTCGCGGCTCGCGGCATTTCGATCTAAGACTTCTTCGATCGGGTTTGTGGCTTCAGCGCAAAGGCCAGAAAGCCTAAGCCTAGCAGAGCAGCGGCGCTTGAGCCAAGCAAAATTCCTGTTTTGGCAGCGACCAATGTCTCGCCTTGCAAAGCCAGTCCGCCGATAAAAAGCGACATTGTAAAGCCAATACCCGCCAAGAGCCCAGCCCCAAAAATCATAGACCAGCTTAAATCACGCGGCAATTGGGCTATCTTTAGCTGGACCGCAATCCAGGCCAGCAGTGTTATGCCGATTGGTTTGCCGAGTACAAGACCTATAGCAACAGTGATTGAAGTGTTCGAAAATAAAGACTCGACTTTGAAGGGGACCCCAGCATTCGCCAGCGCAAAGAGAGGCACCACGGCGAAAGCCATCCAAGGGTGAAGGAACTTTTCCAGGCGATCGAGGGGAGAATGATACTCGCGTCCGAGGTGAATCAACTCATGGGGGTCGATCGCCGGACCTTCAAAGCGGTGGGTTTGGACGAACTTCCGCAGGCGTTCCCAGAAATTCTCCATACTATAAAGAGGCATGGCTGGCGTCATGATGCCGATCAGCACACCGGCTATCGTTGCATGCACCCCTGATTTAAGAAAGCCGAGCCAGATCAAAATACCGATGATCACGTAGGGCGCGACGGGACGCACGCCGGTCTTTTGCATCCCGAACATAATCGCCAGTCCAAAGAAGGCGAAAGCCAGGGGCATGATATGAATCGTTTCCGTGTAAAAGGCAGCGATCACCAGGATGGCGCCGAGATCGTCAACGATGGCCAGCGTGACGAGAAAGACTTTAAGGCTATGAGGAACCCGCGAGCCCAGCAAAGATAAAAAGCCGATCGCGAAAGCGATATCCGTGGCCATGGGAATGCCCCAGCCTCGGACCGCTTCGCCGGGTTGGATCAAAGTCAAATAGATCAGGGCTGGGCCTATCATGCCGCCGAGCGCGCCAGCCGCTGGGAAGAGCGCATCTTTGATAGAGCGCAATTCACCCACAACCACTTCGCGCTTGATTTCCATCCCGACGACGAAAAAAAAGATCACCATCAATCCGTCGTTGATGATGAGGCCGACATTCTTCTTGAGTTCGAAGCCCCCAAAAACGAACCAAACCGGGTTTTCCCATAGCTCCGTATAGGACTGTTGCCAAGGGGAGTTTGCCCAAGCAAGTGCCACCAAGGCAGCCAAAAGAAGAACAATCCCACCTGCTGCCTGAGCATGCATAAAACGACGCAGACCCCGAACCGCAGCAAATTCAATCTTAGCCATGCAAAACTCCTCGGTCTCAAAGATGCCCCCTATCCTTACAGACTTCTGCTGCTGGCTCAAGCGTCTTCGATCGGAAAGGGTGGCTAAAACGATCTTCAATCCCTTCCTTGTGGTCAGTTGTACGCAGTACCTTGGGCGCCTCACTTGGTGGGAGGTCTGAACTACGTCATGGTAAGCAATTAAGCCGATGAGACTGGAATCACTGGATTCTTTATGGTGCTCTGAAGTAATTTTGGAGGGTTGGACTCGTCAGTTTAAAGGCACTTAAGACTATGGAAAAAACTCATGACAGAAGCACCCAGCCTAGCCAAAGGTTTTCGTACCCACTGCCTTCATTTCTTAAACAATGCGCGTTTTCAAAATTTCGTCTTGCTGCTCATCGTCCTGAACGGAATAGTCTTGGGACTGGAGACCTCACCAAGCATTATGGCCAAGGCTGGTGACTGGCTGCGATTCCTTGATATCGCTTTTCTCAGTGTCTTTGTCCTGGAGATTGCGCTGGCCATGATCGCCATGGGCGGTAAGTTTTTCAAAAGTCCGTGGCGGGTTTTTGATTTTCTCGTCATCTCCATAGCGCTGCTGCCAACCTTAGGTCCACTTTCGATTCTTCGAGCCTTCCGGGTGCTGCGCGTTCTCCGTCTGCTAACGGTATCACCGCAGATGCGGTCCATCGTATCAGCCCTGCTCTCGGCGATTCCTGGTATGGCCTCGATTATCGGCCTAATCTTGGTGCTCTTTTATGTCTTCGGGGTGATGTCGACGAAGCTTTTTGGAGCCTCGTTTCCCGACTGGTTTGGCACTCTTGGACGTTCTATGTATACACTTTTTCAAGTCATGACTTTGGAAAGCTGGTCGATGGGCATCGTTCGTCCCATCATGGAAAGCCATAGCTATGCCTGGATGTTTTTTATTCCTTTTATCTGTATCGCCACCTTTACGATGCTTAATCTTTTTATCGCAGTCATCGTCAATGCGATGCAAACCTATGCTTTGGCCAATCAAGAGCAGGAAATCGCCGAGCTCGAGCGGCATACCGACGAAGCCGTTTTTTCCATGCAAGACGAGTTGCGGATGCTGCGAGATGAAATCAAATCGCTGAGGCAGGAACTGAAGTCGGACTTGCTGTCGACGAACAATCTAAAAACCAAGAGTCTTTTGGAAAGCTCGCCGATCGTTTGAGATGAGCGATAGTGGTGCGGGATCATGCTGCCTCTGCGTTGTGAAGGGGCGCCTCACCTAAGCGATAGTATAAAAGTCTTGCACTTTCATCATCGCGGACAAAGAGCCTTTTCCCATCCAAAGCAAGCTCAATAAAATCTTTGCGAAAATCATGACTGAGTTGGTCGTAGACAGCTTTTTGCAGCACGATAATACTATCTTTGGCGTTGATTTCGGGAAAAATAAGATCGCGAAAGCTTTCATAGCGAGTCGCTAAAATTATTCCACGACCGAATAGATCGTAAACTTGGGCCCCACTTTCTGGATAGTAGGCTTCAACCGAACCACGGGCGATTCCTACCGCGCAATGCATTGGAACATCGGTGTGAATTCGAGCTGCTTTTTGCTGAAAGATTCGCATGAACTCGAAAGCAAGCCTTAAGCTGTGGTCGGCTTCTTTTGCTTCAGGGCTGGCGAAAGGAAAGCCGATCGTACAGAGAAATCCATCGCCCATTTCTTTGACTCGGTAAGCATTGGCTACCAATAGCAGACCATCATAGCGTTGCATCATCAGCGCGGAACATTCATGAAATACCGAGGATAGGAACTGCCGCGGATCTGATACGGGCAATTTGCTGCTGCCTATCACATCAAAAACCAAGCAATAGGCTTCTTTTATACCTATCGGCATCGTTCTATCAAGGGTTTGACCTTCCCAGATTTGTTGGACCTGGTGAGGGTAAACTATCTTTTTTAACTCGCTATAGGCATGATCCCTTTTCCTGAGCAAAGAGAGCTGCTGCTGGCGGATTTTATAACCAACAGTCAGAGACAGGAAAATCATTTCAAGGTTAAATCCAAGGGGTTGTGCACAGGCTATCAACGGAATGGGCAGCCATTCCGAAAGTGGATCGTTCAAAAATGCCACGAGCGTCCCCAATGGCGGGAGTACCATCGTTGCAAGGAGGGCTCGAGCCACTGGAATTCGTCGTAGGGCAGCATGAATACCTAAGGCGAAGCTTAGAGGAACAGCTAGGATTACCGCTACATACACCAAACGAGTCGCCGTTGGATGATCGAATAAACCGATAACAATAATCAATGGCCACGTGCTCAAAAAGAAAGCGAAGATCTTTTTCCATTGGGGTAATTTTTCGGCGACTTCCAGCAGATGATAGAGAAAGAGCATGAAGAAGAATACGCAAGACGTATTGATGAAGATGTAGCTCCAGAACGGTAATTCAGGAGTTCCAAACTGTTCTGCCATCAGGTGGGAGTTCGCTTCAAAATACAAAACAATAGCCAGATTATAGGCCACATAAAGATAGTGACTTTTGCTCCGCAGCGATAAGGCCAGCACCAGATTGTAGAATAGCAGGGAAATACAAATACCCAAAGAAATCGCGATAAAGTATCGATCTGGCGAATGATGGACGAGGTTTTCGTAGCTCCGAACTCCAAGAAATATTTTAGGATAGCTGTAAACATCTCGTTTGAGTTCGATATAGATCTTCCATGACCCTGGAGGTATCGCCAGGGTCCGAGGTGCGCGGGCTAATTTTTGTTCAAAATTGACCGTACGCTGCAAGGAGTTATCTTTCGAATCGAGAACAAATATCCGGGATAAGCTGGGTGTTCCGGATCCATAGACAAGCAAGGCGATGTCCAAACTTCTCAGGTTATCAAGACGCATGGCCAGCCAGAAATCACCTTGCTGAGGCTTTTTCGGATATCCCAGCGGCAGACCCCAGGATGGGTTTACCAAGAAACGTTGGTCCATTGCGCCAGTTAAGATCTTTTCGAATGTTTCGGGATTTTCGGTGTTATTCAGATAATAGAGCTGCTCTTTGACGTAAATTCGCTCAACTTTTCCATCAAAGCGAAGTGGCGTAAAATCAGCGGCGTCCAGTTTAGCCTGAAGCAAAAAGAGCAGACATGTTAAAATGAGCCGTAGCATGATCAAATCTCGATGTGTCGATGACATGGCCGCAGCCTTTGCTATCGGAAGAAATGGATCCAAAATAACCCAATGTAAGGTAAGTCCCGCTGTTCTAGGTCTGTCTGCGCCCATTAAGCTCCTCCCGTGAATGGATATTGAGGGGAATGTTTGGGATCATCCAATTTTGCCTAGGCAGTCAGTATTCTAAAGTCCATCACTCCATAAGGATGGATCAATGCAACAATTTATCTAAAATTTAGGTGCAGTTCACATTTCGCTTCTATGCTCCCTGCTGTTTTCCCTATCACAAGGAGCGAGCCATGAAGATCAGAGAAGATGCCGTGAACCGCCGGGACTTGATCAAAACCACACTCTGGGCAGGAGGTGGCTTGCTTGCAGGGTCGACTATGCTGGGTAATCATTCTGGTTTGGGCCATAGCCTCAGCAAGCCTGAAGGTCTTTTGCAGCAACGCCCCCTGATGCCATGGGGTGTGCAGTTGGGCGACATCAGTTCCAACGGCGTAACGCTGTGGAGCGCGACGGATCGACCTGCCGAGCTTATGGTGGAAGTCGCGGACAACGAGAGCTTCGCCCGTGCCCTTCGATTCAAGGGAAGTTTCGCCTGGGCTGAACAGGATTTTACGGCTCGTATCAATCTTCAAGACCTTCCGCCAGCCGAGCTGCTCTACTATCGCACCAGCTTCCGCGATATGGACAACAGCGGACTTTCCAGCGAAGCGGTGCTCGGCAGTTTTCGGCCCATCGCCCAGCAGCCGCAGCGCATTCGCTTTTGCTTCTCGGGTGATACAGCGGGGCAGGGTTGGGGCATTAACCAGAGCTTTGGTGGTATGAAAATCTATGAATCTATTCGGCAACGAAAGCCCGACTTCTTTATTCATTGTGGCGATACGGTCTATGCCGATGGACCGCTCAGTTCCGAAGTTATTTTGGATGATGGTCGAGTTTGGCAGAATCTTGTAACGGAAGCCAAATCAAAGGTTGCCGAGTCGCTTCAGGAGTTCCGAGGCAACTATCAGTACAATATGCTGGATTTGAATGTTCGTCGTTTCAATGCTGAAATTCCCCAGCTCGTTCAGTGGGACGATCATGAGACGGTCAATAATTGGTATCCCCAGGAATTGCTCGAAGACCCTCGCTACCAGGAAAAAAATGCTGCCGTTCTCGCCAGCCGCGCTCGGACAGCATTTCTCGAGTATTCGCCCATCAACCCCATCGCTGTTGAACGTCAGCAAATCTATCGATCCTTAAACTATGGCAAGCTCCTCGACATTTTTATGATCGATCTACGAAGCTATCGGGGACCAAATTCTTTGAACCAACAAAGCAAGCGTAGCCCCGAGGCAGACATCCTTGGGAAAGAACAAATGGATTGGCTCAAGCTTTCTTTGGCCAGCTCGAAAGCTCGTTGGAAAGTGATTAGCAGCGATATGCCGCTGGGACTGATTGTCCCCGATGGTCCCGAGAATCAGGAAGGGATTGCCAACGGCAACGGTCCGGCCTTGGGCCGTGAACTAGAAATTGCCGAACTCTTGCAGTTCATTATGGAAAAAGACATAAAAAATGTGATCTGGATCACAGCCGATGTCCACTACGCTGCCGCTCACTTCTATCAGCCGCGAAAAGCCCAGTTCAAGAACTTTAAGCCGTTCTGGGAATTTGTCTCAGGGCCCTTGCATGCAGGGACCTTCGGGCCCAATACTTTGGACAATACCTTTGGCCCTGAAGTTCGCTGGCAAAGCATTCCCGATGGGCTGAAGCCAAACCGATCGCCCTTGGATGGCTACCAGTTCTTCGGTGAAATCGAAGTGGATGCGCAAAGCCAGACTATGAAAGTGCGGCAGTTCAATATCGATGGTCAGGAAGTTTTTTTCATGGAAGTACCTTTGGAGTCCTAATTCCAAGCGTAAGCGCTGGCCGACCCTTATTCGAGGAATCTTTGCGTTATGACTCGAAACACATGCCCATCTGCATCCAGAGTTGTGGACCAGGGATCCTTTTGAGTATTTACTTTATCTGTGGCTATATGCTGAATCGGAAGGCTTGCCAAGGCCTTCCAGGTTCGAGCATCATTCACATCCCAGGTTCGGCCGATCAAGTTCCTCTGGTGAAGACCTCGGAGCACATCTCCTCTGAGGGCTACGCTTTTTTCCATATTGAAAAAGACGGCAAACGGGAAGTTTTCAATGGCCGATAGGCTGGTGATCTGTGGTGCAATAAATGCCGATCTTTCCTGGGCTTTGCTGCCATTTGCAACGTAAGCGAGAATCGGTGCTGAAGTCAGGACGAACAGTATTCTGCCGCGCAGAGCCTGCAAAGAAGGCCAGTCACAATCACTTTTCTGAACCGAGCTCTGCAAGGTGAGGGAATCGGGACAACGAGCCATGAGATCCGACGGCGACCATAGAATAGAGCCCAGGCTCGCCTTTAAAAGCTGATCGAGGTCTTCGGCCAGATGCCCATCGTTCTGAAAGGGCGCTTTGATATCCATAAAGACGGTGATGACTTCATGATTCGGATCTTCTTCATGAAATTTTTTCAAGACATCGAGCCCATCGCTCAAATAGTTGACTGAGGATTTTTGATCAATTGGACTATGATAAACAAACCAATCCATAGCCGGGGCCATTTTGCCTTTTTTACTGGGAAATATATCCAGTTCCAAACTGCGAAGCTGGTAAACTTCCAGCTGATCTGCCAGAGACTCTTTTCTCTGGTAGGCATTGTGAACCGATTTTTGTTGGAGGCGATCATAGGGCAAGGCTTCGTAGTCTTCGGCAGGAACAGTCAGGGAGCATAGGAGAGATAAAACGCAGAAAAGTGCCTGTGGCATCGTCGGACCTCTTAACGTGAAGGACGTGCTAAAAAAATTTCTGCAGAAGATCGGGGAAAGTAAAAAGAAATGGCTAAGAAATGAGCCGAATTTCCGGCCAGACTCGCTCTGGGTGACGGGCCCAGTTGTAATGGGCGTGCACGAGCTCACGACCATGCACGTCCTCGAGATGCATCAGCCCAAAATGAAAACGCGCGGCCTTGGTAAAATACTGGCAAAAACCGGCATTCAAAGCCGCAGAACCCACAGCACTGACGATGGGCACAGCCTTGGACAGGATGCTCCTGACCAGCGTTCGTTCCAAAGACGGCAGGAGCAGACTGGCGAATTTAACCAAAGCTGGCAGGGTCCCTTTCTCAAGAACGAGGAAGACCTCTTTCAGCGAATGAGAGCTGACAAAGCCTGCCATTTCGCGGATCAAGCCGTGATAAGCAAGTCGGGCACTGATATAAGCACTATCCATCTCGTCGTCGCGGTTGGTCTGGGCCGACCCCATGGTGAAAACATAGAGGCACTGCATCTGAATTTCAGCCTGGCTAAGATCATGGCCCCACTGCTGAGCGGTCGAGGCAATACTGCGCAGAATCAAACTGGTCGTTACTGGTAACTCCACCATCATGGACGCGGAACCGAGGACGCCGCTCAGAGCGCCGGTCGTGGTCACTGCGGCGGTATGTTTCCAAGCCGAACGCTGGTTCGCATGCAGCGCGGCAGATAGAGAGATGGGAATGATTTTCTGCTGTGGCAAGGACTGAACGGCGACCTGCAGAGCGGTTTTTAATGCGCGTTTGACGGCATTTTTCACCATCTGCTCCAGATTTTCTGGCAGATAGTTTTGCAGTTTGTCCAAAGGTTTGCCGAGCCAATCCGTGGCGCTCACAAGGGACGATGGCTTTTCAAGAAAGCTTGCAGCTTCTTCGATAAATCTCAACTCGTGTGCATTGAGCGCCTTTAGCATCTTGATCTCCCTTGCTGCCATCATACTAAGCTTGAAAGCTTTTGCAAAGGCTGCACAGCAAATGAGTGCTGACGCCTAAGCCAATGAAAGTAAACGGAAAATACCGATTTCATCAACTCTTTATAAGAAATTTTTGGAGAATTGATTGGAACCAAAGCGCTGCAAAAGGCGGATTGAATCAGGGAGTCGTGCGTGTTTCTGGACCTATAGTAGCGACATCTACTAGCATTTTTCTAAAGATATCGGGTGTATCCAGCATGTAATTCTTACGACTTCGTAAAGAGAATGATCGTCCATTTTCCGATAAGACTCAATCAAAAGGAGTCTTTAATTCTTGCTAAAACCAGCTAACATAATACCAAGCAATCGCCTGCAGTGGCTTGGGCTTATCCTATTGTGGCAAACACTCTTGCTCACTTGGCCAGTATCTGGCCAATCATCAGAGGCGCAGTCGCCCAGCCTGAAAGGTTCCTTGCTGTTTATGAGCGATTCGACTGCAGCAATGGATGCGAATACAGCTGCAAGTATGCTGCAGCGAGAAGGCAAAGTTTGGACCAATCAACAGAAGCCCATGTACAGCGGTCATCGCTTTTGGTTTGTCTTCACAGTTGGGATGACAACTGAGCCTTCCGTTCTCACTTTGCGCTCCCGAACTTTGAGCGATGTTCAAATCTGGTCCGAAAGTCCCTCTGGCTGGCTGAGCAAACCCTGCGAGGCTTTGGCATTCTCGGAGTATCCACGCTGCGTCATGCCACCCAGTGCAATCGCAACTCGCTACCTTGTCGCTGTGAAATTTGCTGACACAACGGCCTTAGTCATTGAAATCGATAATCCAGAAACTGCGATGCTCAAGAATATCGACCACACGGCTGTGCTCAACGTTTTACTCATCGGCATTTGCCTCGCCTTGGTGATCTTTCTCTTGATATTAAGTTGGAGCTTTCGCGAGAAGAACAACATATACCTCAGCCTTTATGCTAGCACAGTCCTTGTCTATAGCAGTATCCCAGCAGGTATCGTCAACATGTTTGGACTATCTCTGGCTTGGAATGGCTACATGCAGCATATGGGCTGTCTGACGATTATTTTTAGCGCCTGTTTTGCTCGATCATTTTTGGATACCAAGACATTCACTCCCTGGCTTGATCGCTGTATGAAATTGATGATTGGCATAAGCTCAATCCAGTTGGCCTTACTCGTCAG
>JBGSRE010000835.1:0-1818 GCA_041737755.1 Oligoflexus sp. | reverse complement strand
GCCCTGCAGCCGAAATTCCAAAGCGCGATCACCTTGTCCTGGAAACACGCCGTTGCCAGCATAATCCAGGTCATAAACCAACTCCTGTCCACGAACCAGGGTCCATATCGGAACCTGCTGAGCCTGCCATGCCCCAGTTTTAAGCCGACCCTTATCGCTGAGTGAAGGCGAGTAAATGGCCTCTGGCCGATAGAAATAGAGGGCCGATCCGGCAAGAAGTACGGCCAAACCAACAGCGAGAACAATGAGGAGGCGTTTCTTCATGAAGCACCTTAAATAAATACATGGATTCTAAGTCGTGTCCATGCTTGCAAGGTCTTTCATGATGAAAGACCTTGCATTCTATGGGGGTTTTTAAACAAAATTACTGGCTGATGACCACTCGATCCGAAAAGTCGAGCACAAGGTCATCTCGACTGAAACCATCCCAGCGCAAAAGATCACTTTCATAGTTCTTTTTCAAGGGGCCAACACCGGCGCTAGCGCGAATGAAGACATAACCATCCAAAGCCTGCAGACGACTCTTACTGCTGACATCAAAACGCATATATCGCTGATCGGCATCTTCGAAAAGAACGGCGATTTCATTGTCTAGAACTTCATCGATAAGATTGATATCACCGCGGGCCACAGCTTCGGCAATCATGATATCCAGTCCGGCCTGGACATAAACTTGAGCAGCAGCGGCCGGCAAAAGCTTAAGGGCCACGCCAAAGCCCTTGGTACCGGCTCTGATATTCATCTGAGCATTGGCCGTTACACCGTATTTCACAGGCACAGGCACAGGTCCGACATTGAAGCTCAGAGTCCCTGAAACATCGATTTCCGGCTCAGGACTGATGCTGAGATCGAGAACTTGATCCAGATCCAGGTCTTCCCGTGCAACTTCGAAGCCCAGGACCAAGACTTTCGCTCCTGCAGTCGCTGCCTTTCCTTGTTGAGCTGTCGCCTTCGCTTCCGCTTGCAAAAGATCCAAGTCTAAATCGAAAACGCCCGCCTGCACCCCTGAGGTGGCCTGAGCAAGACCTGATTGACAGTTATAGCTCAGTCGAACTTCGTTATGAACATTGATATAAGCTTGGGGATTACCAAGTGGAAGATCGTAAGGAAATACCTTCTCGTAGGAATTCTTACAAATCTCAGCAGCCCAAGCTTGACTCGTCAAACTCAGACCTAAAGCAGCCAAAAGCACCGGTTGCAGACGGATCATGGTCAGCTCCATTCACTTAGAATTATTTGAGTACAATTGTCAGGGATATTAGGAAATAGGTCTGCAACACACAAGATTTTTTTTCTGTGTCGGCAGAAGAATGGCGGGAGTGCTTTGTTTTCTTGAACTCAGCTCGCTCCGAAGCGTGTTTCGAACAGTGGCGGCAGATCACTACGCTTTAAGTGCCCCCAAAGCTCCTGGGCTGATGCTTCCGCAGAAACCAATTGGCCATTGGCATGTAACTCGCGAAATCGCTCTATAGACGGGAATTGATCGGGTTCAACAGCTCGCAAGTCCGCCTGCATCGGAGTATCGATAACTCCGGGTTCATAAATCACCGCCCGTCGATCGTGACCACTGGCCGCGGCTTCGGCTGCAAAAACCTGCGCTTGCATGCGCAAACCCGCTTTACTCGTACAGTATGTGGCCCAACCTGCATATGCTTTCTTCGAGGCACCGCTGGAAATTTGGACGAGACGAAGGCTGGTTTCGGGAAAACGGCTGACCAACCAATTGCTCAGCTGGAGCGGTCGAATCAAAGTCAAATAAAGACTGGATGCGATCCTTGCAGAATCAAGCTGACCAATGAGTCCTACGGGTTGCATGGT
>JBGSRE010000827.1:0-4118 GCA_041737755.1 Oligoflexus sp. | reverse complement strand
GTGACGAGTTGAATCGCAGGAAATACTCGCAGGATCTCTGGAATGTAAATGGGTGCTTCAGTAAAGCCCCCCTTCTGAATGATATCCTCAGCCACGATCATCACAGCATGTCGCTGGATATCAAAGATCTCTTCAAAGGCCGAAGTTTGGCCGCCATCCTGCCACTTACCAGGATTTTTAAAGTAGTCTTTCTTCAGGCTTTCGAGCGGTTTTCCACTCAAGGTGAACTGACCGTAGCCGCGGAATTCAAAAACGGCTTCATCGAGGGAAACTTTGCCCGACGTAATGTCGATCAGCAAGGATTCATCGACATTCAAATGATCGGCAATACTCCGCAACGTGCCGAGCGAGCGGATGTTCTTCTTACCCTTTTTCCAGTGACTGCAATCTGCGGGATCGTAACCCAGAATGGCTCCAACGTCTTGATCAATGACCTTAACGTTGCCGTCATAGCGAATTTCCAGCGCCTCTTTGCAAAACCTGAACAGGGTTGCCGAGTGGGGGTAACGATTGGCTTCAACCTTCTTCATCGACTCTCCCGTGGCCAGGTATGGCGCCAGCTCAAACTTCCGCGGACTCCCAATAGCCCTTGCGCTAAAGATTGTGAGCTTTAGCTCATTGGATAGCTTGGCGAATTGGACCTTCTCCCATTAGAAACGATTTTATTATCCAGGTCAAGCCTTGCAGGTATAGGAGCTGATGAGAAAATCAACTGATCCTCGCCTTCATGCGACGAGCAAAGGATTCAGGTACAAAAGACGAAAATTCTCCCTGGTGTTTGGCGATCTCCCGGACCAATGTCGAAGAAATAAAAGCCCGCTCCGGTGAAGTCGGCAGGAAAACTGTCTGAATGTCCGGCGCTAGGCAGCGATTGGTATGGGCCATAGGTAACTCAAAGGCCAAATCGGTTTCATTCCGGAGGCCCCGAATGAGATACCTAGCAGCCTTTTGCCGAGCAAATTCCACAACCAGCCCGGTAAATGCTTCGGCTTTTACTCTGGGACTCGAGGCAAATGTTTCTCTCAACGCTTCGAGTCGCACTTGGGTTTCAAGCATGGGTACCTTGGTCGCGCTTTGTCCTATAGCTATGATCACCTCATCGAAGATTTCAATGGCGTGCTCGACAATCTGTTGATGACCGATAGTAAAAGGATCAAAGCTACCTGGAAAAATGGCGATGCGAGTATTGTTTTTCATGCTTAAGACTTTCTATTTAGCTTCAGGCTGATCAGCAATTTCAAAAAAGCTCACCCCGATTTTACCATAGGCTTTCTGCTTCACGAGATTCCAGAGGCAAGGCCCACCCGCTGCAAGAAATCCTGGAATCTGATCGAGATCAGCGCTGTCGCTTTCGATAACCAGGACGCAGCCCTCGGCGGCAAGGCGGATCAGTTCAGGGGCCAGCTTCGACAAGAGATCTTGGATATTGGCAAAGGGTGGATCGATCCAGAGGATGTCAAAACTTTGACGGGGGCACTCCAGCAAAGCTTTTTCCGCCGCCCGCCCGAGTATTTGTATTTCGATCGGAATAGCCAGATTTTTGGCTCGCCTTTGCACTTCATCGAGGTTTCTTTTCAGGGCTTTCAGCGCCTGAGCGTCCTGTTCGACAAAAATCACCATTCGGGCTCCGCGACTGATCGCTTCGATTCCCACGGCCCCAGAACCGGCGCAGATATCCAGCACCCTCGCTTCGGGCAGACGCAACTGCAATGTATTCCAAATGGCACTTCTCACGCGGCTGGCGGTTGGCCTTGTTACGGAAGCCGGGCTCTCCAGCTTCATGCCTTGGCAAAATCCACTGGTCAGACGCAGACTCATCCTGTGTGTTCCTCCCTACTTACGAGCCCGAGCTTAGATGCTTCAGGATGCCTTGACAAGACAGTGATGAATCGATTCTCTACGGCCTCGATCATTTTTTCCCAGGGGGGGAATAGGGCTTGCAATTTGCTAGCGATTCACTAAAGTATCGCTACTTTAGGTCTCTTTTGGCGGGGAAAAGCGTATGAATATCCAGCAGATACAGGAAGCTCGCGAACTCTACGGCATTGATGGCTGGGGCGCCGGCTATTTTAGCATTGCTGACAATGGCAATGTCGTCTGTCATCCGACTGGCGAAGAACACCTGTTTATCGATCTGCCAGAAGCCATTAGCAAGGCTAAATCCTTAGGCATTCATCCGCCTATGATTATGCGTTTTCCACAGGTTATCGATAATCAGATTGCTCGACTCCACACCGCTTTCAAAGAAGCCATGTGGGAGTATAACTATCAAGGGAGCCACCGCGCAGTATTCCCATTCAAGGTGAATCAGCGTCGTGAGTTCATCGACAGCATCGTGCAATGCGGTTTGAAGTATAACTATGGGCTGGAAGTTGGTTCCAAGCCGGAGTTCATCGCCGCACTCAGCTACAATCTCAGCCCTGACGCCTTGTTCGTTTGCAACGGCTTTAAGGATCGGGAATTCATCGACCTCGGTTTTGTTGCCAACGCCATGGGCAAAAACACTGTTCTGGTCGTCGAAGGACCGGACGAATTACAAATGATCCTGGATCAAGCAAAATTAGACCCAACACACTGCCCCTATATCGGGATCCGGGTGAAGCTTTATAGTCGTGGATCGGGCAAGTGGGCCAAGTCCTCGGGAGAATCTTCGAAATTTGGTTTGACCACCATCGAAGTGCTGCAATGTCTGAAAATGCTCGACGAAGCCAATCTTCGCGATCGTCTTTACATGCTGCATTTCCATATTGGCTCTCAGGTGACCGAGATCAAACGCATTAAAAATGCGATCAAAGAAGCCTCACGCGTTTATGCCAAAGTTCACAAAATGAACTTTAAACCCGTATGTCTCAATATCGGTGGCGGCGTCGGTGTGGATTATGACGGCAGCAAAACATCCTTTGCCTCAAGCGCGAACTATTCGCTCCAAGAATTGGCCAATGATGTCATCTATGAAATCGGTGAAGTCTGTAAGAACGAAGAAGTGGCCTGTCCGCAGATCGTGACCGAAAGCGGTCGCGTGATTGCCGCCTATCACTCCATCGTCATCACCGACATCCGTGAAGTGCAGAGCACCGAAAGCTTTTCCGCAGCGGGCGAATATGAATTCTTCCCGGGCGAAAACAAGAGTGGCTCGCACAAAGGCTTGGCAGAGCTGAAGTATATTCTGGATAATATCAACCGGAAGAACTTCGTCGAGTATTATCACGATGCGATCGAATACTATGAAGAGATGTTTACGCTCTTCAATTTGGGCTATGTGTCCTTGCAAGATCGGGCCAATGCTGAGCAGCTGTTCTATCGCATCTGCCGCCGTGCTTTGTTCTTCTCTTCCTATGAGAAGCACCAGCCGGAGGAGTTTGAGAACCTGCAGCAGCGGATGGTCAGCAAGTTTCTAGCCAACTTCTCGATTTTCCAGTCCATTCCGGATTCTTGGTCAATCGATCAGTTGTTCCCTGTGATTCCTTTGTCTCATCATGAGAAAAAGCCAACCCACAAGGCCACCATTGTCGACATTACTTGCGACTCGGATGGCTGTTTGGAAAAGTTCATCGACCGACGCGATATGCGGAATGTCCTGGATCTGCATTCTCCTTCGGCGAAGCCATACTATCTCGGCTTCTTCCTAGTGGGCGCATATCAGGAGAGTCTGGCCAACGAACACAACCTCTTTGGTGCCATTAACGAGGCGGAGATCATCATGAAAAGTGATGGTCGTTGGGAAATTACCAAGACCACAACCGGTGATCCAATTGAAGAACTTCTTACCAGCCGTAACTACGAGATGCCTATGCTCTGGGAAAGTTTCTCCAAGCAGCTCCATGCATCAGTAAGTAAGAATCTGGTAACGGAAGATGAAGCGGAGAAAATCAAAGCTCGTCTTAAGTTATACCTCGAATCTTCTCCCTACCTCAGAGAAAACAAGTAATTTCAAAAGCTTAGATGAAATCCAAAGACCGCCAAGCGCGGTCTTTTCTTTTTTGCCTCAAGGATTCGACTTTCCATCCGATCCTGGAACTAGTGGTGTGCCAGCGACGGGATACTGAGAGGGATTTCATGGGGATTAGCATTCAAATCGTCCAAAAGGATGGATGGGATCATGTGAACTACGCCGGGCC
>JBGSRE010000826.1:0-3710 GCA_041737755.1 Oligoflexus sp. | reverse complement strand
ATATGTATGGATGATTTTGGTCGGCGTACTCTTGATCGTCGTCCCCCTCCAGATCTGGCGCATGCAAAAAAACAAGCGGGAAAGGCCGACCTGGCAACAGCAGATGGAAGCTTTTCTTTTGGACTGTCGCAAGCGTGGCATCGAGCGAGACGCTCATGAAGGCATGCGGGATTTTCTACAGCGGGCGGCGACTCACTTTCAAGGTCGAACAGCAGAAATTCAGGATCTTTCGGCACTTTTTCAACGTGTTGCCTACGGCCCTGAGCAAGACTCAAACGAGGCTCAGAATCTCAAAGCTAGGTTTCGTGAGGTGCGCCGTCTCCTCAAAAGCCAAAAATAAATTCAGGGAACAGGTGTTGCTTCAGCAGCCGGCGCAGCTTCCGAAGCAGGCTGTAAGGATTGGTTTGCTGCAGGTTCCAGGCTTTGTTTGGATTTCAGTTCGGCCTGCTGCATACGAATTCCGTAGCTCCGCATCGTTACGTTAACAAACACTGCCAACGCTCCCAAAATAGTCGCGATCACAAAAACCTTTGCCATCATTTTCGTCTGACGTGGACTGGGTTGACCATCACGAGTCATCATCACTGGCCTCCTTGGCTTCCAAAAGTAGTTGATAAAGATCGGAACGACTTAAACCGCGATCTTTGAATTTTTGCAAAAGATCTTTCAGCGTCGCACCTGATTTGAAAAGTTGCATCGCTTCCGTGCCGATTTCGCTGGCAGCTTCCGCCGCATTGACTTCGGGTGTTTCTGCGTCCTTGCCCAGTGACACCATAACTGTGGCTTCACCTTTAAGGAACTCATGATCATGGCACCAGGAACGAGCGCCTTGGATGTCGGTGGCTAGAATTTCTTCGTGAAGTTTGGTGAGTTCTCGACCAATCGACAGTTCTGCATTCGGGTACAGTTCCTCGATCACTTTAAAGACCTTTTCCAAACGACGCGGCGCTTCGTAGAAAACAATCGAAGCTCGCATTCCCCGCCAGCTCGAAACTTCTCGAACGAGAGCGGCTTTTTTGCTTGGCAGAAAGCCAACGAATAGGAGGCGATCACTTGGCAAACCGGAAGCGGATACCAGAGTCGTGAGAGCACTTGGTCCAGGAATGGGATGGACTGCAATGCCTCGTCTTTTGGCCTCGCGAATCAGCCGATAACCTGGATCGGAAATACATGGTGTTCCAGCGTCGGATATCAGCGCCAGAGAGAGGCCATCTCGTACGAGACGATCCAAAATAATCGGCGACTTTTCAGTTTCCACATGATCGTAGTAGCTGATCAGTTCCACCTTATCTCGACCGATTTGGTTCAAAAGCTGGCGGGCACGCCTGGTATCTTCGGCAGCAATGAGATCCACGTTCTTCAGAATTCGGATCGCCCGTTGCGAGATATCATCCAAATTGCCAATGGGTGTGGCCACGACATAGATGGCGATGGATGGCGAAGCCTCAGTCACGGCACAGCTCTTCATAAAGGTTTGCGTTTCCATCCAGGAAACGGGTCCCAATCTAGCCTTTACCGCATCGAAAGACAATATCCAGGCGCCCGGGATTGCCACCCATTGCAATCAAAATGGCATGAAATAGGCAAATAGCTCGCACTTTTCGGCAGAAGCATGTCATTACAACACATAATTTCGCCTCGAATGCTGGGGGCGAACGATGAAGGAACACGAGTTCGAGCTACAGGTACCAAAGATAACCCAGCTCCAGATAGGAACCATCCAGAATTTCGCTGACGGAATTTTTGAAGATTTTTACCTTCCCTGCATCTTCAATGAGGTCGACGGGATTGGGGTCCAAGAGTGTGCTACGCTCCCAAATTCCGTGAAAATACGGGCCGCCACCGACTGGACTCATCAGCCCAAGGCCGACGCCTTTGACAAATACCTGATGATTTTCATTCTGCCCCTGAATGGAAAGGCTCTGATAAGAAAAAATCCCGCTGCCATAGATATAGAGGGGAAAGTGTTGGGACAGGTAAGCGCGCAGATAAAAGCCAAGCTCGTTGCGCCACAGCTCAAGATCCGCTCCTGACTGCTGCTGCCAACCGCTCCGCCCGATCAGTCCGATATCCATGCGAGAGGAAAAGGGATAGAGCAGGGCATAGCCTACTGAGGTCATGAAGAGAGCCAGGGCGATCACAATCACAAGGTCTTCCCATCGATTGACCTGCAGGCCGAGGTTTAAACCAGTATTCCAATGCCCATTATCATAGCTATTGCCTGCAACTGAACCTCCCTTTGACAAGGACTCATGATCCTTTGGCCGATAGCTGCTGCCCCACATATTCAAACCAAGGCTGAAGCTTAGCGCGGGCCCCATTGCACAGACAGCCTCTTGATCCGTGATGCGAGCCAGACAGCCACGCATACGACCCGCGCCCAAGCCTAATTCATAGGCCTGAGCCTCCCGTGCAAAAAGTCCAAAAATAACTACAAGGATCAGTATCACTTGCTGCATCAGTACTTTCCCCAAGCAAAAATTTACGGACTTTCCAACAAACTGTCGTCCTTACGCTTTTTGGCTCTTTGAAAGCGCAATTTTTCTTGATCGGTCTGGGGCAGAAAAGTGGGGATGGATTTCGGAGCTCCCTTTTCATCAAGGGCCACCATCGTGAAGTAGCAGCTGTTCGTGTGGCGAAGACTTTTCTTCACCAAATCTTCGGCAATGACTTTAATGCCGATTTCCATAGATGTTCGACCCGTATAGTTTACGAGTGCCAGAAAAGTGACCAATTCGCCCATATAGATGGGCTGCTTGAATAGAACTTTGTCCACCGACAGAGTCACGACATAAGCTGCCGCATAACGCATGGCGCAGGTGTAGGCGACTTTATCTAAGGCTTTCAGCAATTCACCTCCATGCATATGTCCCGAAAAATTTGCCATATCCGGGGTGACCAAAACAGACATTTGCAGGGTGCGCGGATTCAAGGCATCGGCCTGAGTTTCCATGGCATTCTCCTTTTCAATCAGTCCATTAAGAATCCAGGAAGGAAGTCCTTATGGTCAAGTTGCATTTAATTCAGCGGCTGTTTTCATTCCAACGGATCCCCGACGCGCTTTGCGCTGGGGATGACGATAGCGTTCGTCACGCCCTGCTCGTCACGCCCTGCTCGTCACGCCCTGCTCGTCACGCCCTGCTCGTCACGCCCTGCTCGTCATGCCCAGCGAAGCGTCGGGCATCCGCTCGAACCAAACCCTGTTCGCCACGCCCAGCTCGTCATGCCCTATTCGTCATGCCCAGCGAAGCGTCGGGCATCCGCTCGTACGGAGCCCAATTCATCATGCCCCGTTCGTCATGCCCAGCGAAGCGTCGGGCATCCGCTCGAACGAAGCCCCACTCTAAGCCAAAAAGCGCAGGCCTCCGCTGACCCTTTCCAAAATGAGACCAAACGCCGTCTTTCTCCGGAAACCGCTTGTAAGACACAGTTGTCCTCTGCTTAATAAGGACAACTAAAACCTCTCCGCGCACAGGGTTTTCATTATGGAACTGTCTCTTTCCAAAAGAATCTCTCAGCTGCAAGCATCACCCACGGTAGCCCTTAATATGAAAGCCAAAGAATTGGCTGAACAGGGGCACAAAGTTATCAATTTTTCAGTGGGCGAACCTGATTTCTCCACCCCAAAGCCAATCGTCGAAACGGCGATCGCTGCCTTGAATCAGGGCAAGACCAAATACGGCGCAGCCGGAGGAGGCCTGCCTTTAAGG
>JBGSRE010000785.1:0-3418 GCA_041737755.1 Oligoflexus sp. | reverse complement strand
ATCCGTCCCGAGCCATCGATAACCAAAATCTTGTCGTAGCCGTCTTCGATGTCATAATCCAAGCTGAAGCTGACAAACTCAGCTTGTTTGCTGGTGAAGTTCACTAAGTTCTGATCGAGCAGATCTTGGAACGGACCGAATTGCAAACTCTCGGGTCGGCTGGCGACGGTTTCGGCGTCCCGGCTCAGCTTCAAGAGCAGGTCGGCCGTCGGCAAGAAGCTGCCGTAGTTTTCTTGATTATCCGCGTCCCCGTTATGAATGCCGATCACCTGAGACGTTTGGGCATCCATGACCGGACTGCCGCTGTTGCCGGGCATGGTGTCGCAACGATGGCGAAACATCTGGCTATTGGCTTGATCCGACCAGCTTATGTCGCAGGCACCACTCAGACTTAAGTTTTTGCCTTTGGGATAACCAACAACCATGGCTCGCGCACTGAATTTGACCTCGCGTGGATCGGCTTGAATGGCCACAGCTGCAGCGGGCACGGGATCCACCTGGATCAGCGCATAGTCGGCCTCTTGGTCGTATCTATAATTCAATATTTTCATGCAGCGGGAACGTCCGGCTTTTGAACCACCGACCATTTCCCCCCAGACGATGTCCAAACTGTGGCAGCTGGTCGCTTCAAGTGCAGAACGTGGTGCTTTGAGACAATGTCCAGCCGTGGCAACAATTCCTTGGCCCAGATGAAAGGCTGTGCAGCCACCTGTTACCTTGCCGATCGCCCCGAGTTCGCCTTGAAGTTTATCGTTTGGCAGCTTGGTATTTCTGTCGATCTCGACAGTCGAGTCCTGATCGATGACGGAACTTTGCTGAGAGACTTTAGGAGCAGGGGCTCCGCCACATGCAGTCAACCCAGAGGCCACCGAAAAGACTTTAAAAATACGCAAGCACCGGAGACGCATACCATCCGCCTGATGATAGGAACCTGTCCAGGGTTAAGAGACAGGAGTTAACAAAGGAAACTCATAAGTTAAGCAGAAGATAGCATTAACTAGCCAGCCGGTCAACTGCTAGTGGAAATGCGAAAATCATGGAGTAGGGAGCTGTTTGAAGCAGTATCTATGTCTCTATTCTTGGTCATTTGCCAAAGCACCAAGGTCTTGGATTCAATCTTTTAAGATAAACACCGATTCCTTTTGCGTATCAGGACGATAAGGCGCACTCATGAAATTGACTGATACTCAAATTAAAATAGTAACGGTCCATCCTAGCGGGACTGTGCGTAACCTTATTAACACCGAACTGCGAAATCGGGGCTATGCCGACGTTGTTGGAGCTCCTGACTTGCAGACGGTGGTGGGCATTTTGGAAACTGGATTGATTCACTGGTTGATTACACCGGTAATTTTAGATGACAAAATCAATGTTTTCCAAATTCTTAAACTGGTTACCGAAGATCCTTCGATGATGGATATGCGAATCTCCTTTATCGTGGACGATAATACTGATCCCTCGCTGATCAGTAAGGCCTTCGATCTGGGGCTTTTGTCTTTTCACCGAAAAATGACCACGAAAATGGATATTGAGGATGAATTCAAGCAGCTCTTCAGTCGCGAAGTGCTTCTCGGTGGGGAGCTTGGGCTTTTATCCGCGGATTATCTTCGCCAGCTTCTGAAAGAAACGAACCGCTCCATGGATCTCTTGCGCTTCGAAAAAGCCATGTTTCACATTCATGTTGGCAATCTCAAACAGCTGCTTTGCCTAGCCGAAGCTTTTCTATTGAATAAGCAGGTCGAGCAGGCCCAGAGTATTTTCAGCCAGGCCCTCCTGGTGGATACAACGCTTCAGGCCGAAATCAATGCAATGATGCAGAGATTTCCTGAAACATCTTCGGCTGAAGGCAGCAGTCCCAACGGCAAAGCTCCGGAAGTTCTGGGCATCAAAAGCTGTCTGGTCGTGGAACCGGAAGCAGCGGTGTTAGATAGGATCGAAGGTTTATTGAAGCAGTTGGGCGTGCAAAAGGTCTATCGTTTTCAGGATCCCAAGCAAGCGATCGACTGGTTGAGTGAGAATATCATTCCCGAACTTATTATATTTGAATGGCGGCTGGCCCATATTCCGGGGCCGATTCTGTTACAAAAATTGCGTGCCATCCTGGGCTTCAGTGTGCCTATGACTGTGATGAGCAAGGATTTAACGGAACGTGACATGCCCGTGCTCCATGAAATGGGTGTAACGGATCGCATTCGAAAACCTATAGAGCCCCAGGCTTTTTTTCAAGACGTGATCTGGGTTATCAATCAGGACCGATCCCCCAGCGAACCCATTATACTTTTGCAAAAAATTCGGCAGGCTATGCAAAGCCAGAACTTTGAAAAGCTGGCGGCTTTTACCAAGCGCTATATGGACAGTGACAAGCCGAGTGAAGCGGAAAAAAATCTTTTGCAGGCAGAACTGGCTTTTTTTCGCGGTCACTACCCTATGGCTCGAACGATGGCCCTCAACGTCCTGAAGAGCGGTCTTGCATCGGTGGAAGTGCTGAATTTGCTCGGCAAGACCATGATGAAATTGCGGGATTTCGAGAGTGCCCTGCAGTGTTTGGAAAATGCTGAAGTGATTTCCCCGCAGAATGTCAAGCGCATCTGTAACATGGCGGAAGCCCATTTAGAAATGGGACATAAAGAGGAGTTTGCCGAAAAAGTCGAGATGGCGCGAGAAGTCGCTCCTGAGAGTATGGATATCGTGGAAGTCGAGGTAAAAGGTGCGTTGGTCGATGGTGACAGCGGCAAAGCTAGGCAGCTCATGCAATCCTTGCAGTCTCTGCTCAGCATTGTGTCATTCACCAATAACCGAGCCATCTCCTTGATTCGAACCGATCGGTTCGATGACGGTATCCAGCTCTATTCGGAAGCACTGGAGGCCGTTCCTTCTCAGCGAACGGAAGTGCTCGCCATCCTGCATTATAATCACGGTCTGGCGCTGGCTCGACTGAACCGATTGCCCGAGGCCCGCACCCAAATTGAGCATGCGGCCGGGCTCAAAAGTGAGAAAATTCGCAGCAAGATATTGAGTTTAAAGTCGCGTCTGCAGAAAGCGATCGACAATAAAGAAAAACTCGAACTGAGTGCGCAAAATAGTGCAGAGTCCAAGAGTGTCGACCCGCAGAAAGAATATGAAGAACTCATGATGGCTCTTAAAATCAATCCCGGCGATCTTTGCTGCCATAAGATCTATTTTGAAACCTCGCTGCCACCCAACTTAAAAGAAACCATAGATCGTCCTCTACGGTTTAAAAAGCGCTCGACTATCCAAAGAGCCACTCCGAAAGTGTCTTGAAGAAAAAAGCCGTATAAGCAAAGTGAAAAAGCCCCTTCCATGCAAGGAAGAGGCTTCGATTGAATCGTATTCAAGCCAAGGAGCGGATCACATGGCGCGTGGAAGAGGTGCTTTCACCACGGTTGCCAGAAAGATC
>JBGSRE010000762.1:0-6905 GCA_041737755.1 Oligoflexus sp. | reverse complement strand
CCTATCATAATTAGTCTCTGGCGCCTAAAGCGCCTGAGACTATCCTGAGGAGTGAAACGACGAAGGATCTCGCCGATAAGTACCTGATTCCACGAGATCCTTCGCTTCGCTCAGGATAGTCCCTGGGCGAAATTTTCAATTTCGCCGCCAGCGACTAGATACAAGCCTTCAACTCGACTCGGGCAGTTTCATCTCCACCTTCGGATCGCAGCATCAGTTGTATCATTCGAGCGATGTGAAACTCGATTTTTTCCCGACTCAGAGGATCAAGCTCAAGCAGTTGCCAAACGCATTTGGACTTTTTCACGGGAAGAGAGAGTGCAGAAAGCGAATCCAAACAGGAAGCCAAGCCCGGCTCCGTCTCACGAAACATAAAGTTCCTCCGCAAACAGAAAATGTTGCGAGGATTTGCGATGATACAAAAAAAGCCAAACCCAAGGTTTGGCATATCTGCGCATCGTTTCGGCACTTTAGCAGAGAAAGCTGCAATCGGCCACAAACCCTTGTTGATTCGACGATAAATCGCGCTGCAATCGAATGCAAGAAATATTTTCCAAGACCCAACCAAACGGAATCTTAGGGTGCTCCAGCAGTGACAAGGCTTTGATTTTCGGCTTTCTGCAGGCGGGTTTGAAGATAGAGATCACCCGTGACGATGCCGTTGGCGAGGACATAGTGCTCGCGCGGGTCAGCACTGCCTTTCAATTCCAGGTTCCAGACCACGGGAGCTTTGTCCGCTGTGGGAAGCACCTGAATGCTTTGCACAGGAACCCAAGCACCTTGAGCGGATTGAATCAGATCTCCTTCTTTCAAGGCAAAGGCTGGTATCAAACCCTGTTTGGCTGGGAAGGGGTGATGACCTGTGACCCGCACGATTCTGTTGTCAATTTTTAGCTCAAGCATCGGAATGGCTTCCGGCCCCTGAGTCATGCGAACGATGCTCTGAGCTTTCTTGGTCATTGGATTCCAGACCTGATCGTCTGCTGTCAGTTCGGTAATTTTCTTTTGGGTCTTGCCATCGCCCATGGTAATCATCGTCTCATCCGAGAAACAGCCACAAGCCCCGCGCATGAAGAGAAATTTACGTTTACACTGGGGCACTGTGTAGTAAACGTAAGTCAGTTTTTCCCAACTGCTATTGGAAAGTTCAGCCCAGTTGGCGACAGTCCGGCCATTCGCAGCATAGAAATCTTCGGCACTGTCTTTGACATTCTCACAAAACTTCACACTTTTGATTTTAATCTGCTCGTTGCGCATCAGCATCTGATGATCGCGAGAATAGTCACTGTATTTCCGATCCTGAGCGTCGGCGACGACCGGTCCGAAATAGCTTTCGCCTTCATACCAGGGGCATTCCTTGGGACAGGCCGCTTTGAATTCTTCGTCCGTAAGATCCTTTCCGGCAGTTAAGCCGCCATAGACGGAGAAGGTTTCTTCTACGGTGCTGTTAGGCGCTTCAGATTTTTCACCTTTGGCATTATAGAGGACTGCGCGAATCGTGTATTGGCCATCGGCCGGCGCAAGAGCGCAGCTGGTCGGATCGGGGGTAAAGCCGACGAACTGATAGGTGGTTTGACCTACAATCTCGTTTTTGGCCAGCACGTTGGTGGCTTTGTGATTGGTCGGTTCGCCCGTTTCAGGATTGAAGATACCGAGTTCAAGCGGGCTTTCGTCGTTGATAAAGATCATGGCTTTATAAACGACACCTGATGCGGTCACTCGAATATCGTATTCACCCGGTCCGACCGTCGTCAGATTGGTCGACCAATTATTGGTACCTTTGGGGCTTAACTCCAGAATAAGATCGCTGGGCTGGGGAACGGGAACAGGAATACGTGCCTGGCTTACGATCGTACTGGTCTGATCTTTATCCACCTTGGTCGTCTTAACTTCAACATCAACGGATTCCACGTAATCAAAGTTCACCGATTTCACAAAATTTGCCTTCAGAATGCGGATGAACCCATCCTGTGGCTTCAGCATGGTCATGCTTTTAGTGCCGTTCAATACCGCAGACAGCTCGTTGGAGGAGAGGTCACCGGTGTCGATGAGGTTCATTTTCAGCCAGTTACTGCCACTCTGAGCTTGCACATTATCGGAGGGGATCTGCGGATTCTTGGTGACTTGGCTCCAATCGGCGAGCCAGTAGTTCTTTGGAAAGAGGGCTGGGAGGTACTGGCTTCCAACCTTAGCATTATTCAAGAGTGCCTTGAATTGAGCCACTGCGTTCATATTGGAAAGGGTGGCTGACTCGTTGGTCATTTTTACTCGAGCATGCCCCACCGCATCCTTAACTTTTTGCTGATTGTGGAAGATATAGGCGCCAGTGATGGCCAAGGTCGTCAAGGCTGCCATGACCGAGATGGCCACCGAACCTTCTTGTGAGTTTTTTTGTCTCGAAACCATGAAGGATCCCCCCAATTCATGGGCACACGTGCTATCCGTCAAAAAATAAAGACAGAAATTTAATTTACTGCGCTTCTTTCCATAACTTCGGTCATTTTTCAAGGAAGATTGAGGTAAGAATTCTTACGACTTGAGCGAGAATGTAAGATAAAGATAATATTGATCTTATTCTGGGTGAAAAGTTGCCTATGGTCCACCAAGGGGGGGAGACTTGAACCTTTGGGGAAAAGATTCAAGCGGGACTGCAAAGGATTTTAAGCGATCAGCCCTGTAGGGCAGGTTGAAGCGAAAGCCAAAACAGAGCGGCACTCATTGCTATAAACAAGAGAGAGAAACTAAGCATGAAAAGAGCGACGACTAATTTAAATCCATGCTCGCTGATATGATCCAATCCGCCGCCAAAGGGTTGTGTCACCATTCGAAAGCTACGAATCTCTTGAATGGTAAGATTCAAGGCATATTCGAAACTTACCAAACTAAGGAGCGAGATGATGAACACAGTGAGGTGCATAGTATGATCCTTTTGATGATTGAATTTCAACCATAGAATCCTGTTCGGAGCCGAGACTTCAGAATTCAATGCTTCAGATAAATCTTTGATATGTAAATCGATAAGCTCGTCATTTACCGGTACGGCTTAGCCTCGGGGGAGTGAAAAACGGCTGTGGAAGGAGAACGATTCTTACCAGCGGTGTTGACTGCCGAGGATCCATCGCCATTCATTCCATGTGGATGATTTGTCCAAACTTTGCCGCATTTCCCGTTCAACCGCCAGTGTTGGTCGTAGTCTAATCCAATCCTGATAAATAGCTTCGAGAGCGAAGAGTGTGGTCGTCACTGGCGATCGATTTGGGGGCAGATGAAAGTTGTCCTGGGTGAGAGCCACTTTACTCTTTAAAGCCATAGAGTAGGGCAAATTCCATAGGTAGTCTCCTTCCAAAAAGAATCGCTGTCGACTGTCAGCGCGTGACTTGTCATACCGATAGCTCCACAGTTGTATCATGACGCGAAGAGTGCTTGGCCAATCTTGGGGTTTTAGATCCAGCTGCAGGCTATTACGTCGCACACTGCGATCGATGGCAGCTGTTGGTTCGCCGGTCAAAGGGTCGAGGACATGCACCAGCAAGGGCTGAGTATCCAAGTTCTGATCCTGCGCGAAACTGAGTTCCGGTTGCCATGTCCATTGGGGGAACGATCCTTGCAGATTATAGCCGAAGCGATCCAAACCGCCGCCGTAGCCGAGTGCGAGCCGAGAAAAAAATGGTTTGAAGCGCAGGGTTTTTTGTCCTGCATCCAATTTCCATTCAATAGGCAAAGCCAAACCTAACTCGACTCTTTGTAAATCACTCAGCTCGGAATGCTGATACAGTGTAGCGCTGGCATAAGGTTCGAGCTGGATAAGCGAGACTTCACTGCGTTCCAAGAGATAGGTGAATCGATGGGATGAGCGGATGGCCCAGCTGGATCGATGACCGAAGCTATCTGGCGCCGCTTCATCGGGCGGAAGATGCAGCACATTATCAGCCCATACTAAATCCAAAGAACCATACCAAGCCATTGGCTTTTGGCTATCCAGATGCTTCTGCCATTCCTGGTAGGAATCGCGTAAAGCCTCTGGAACCGATGAAGGCCACAATTCCCAATGATCCAATGCCGCTCGCCATCGCCCCAAACTTTGCTCCGTGGAGGCGAGGATATAGAGCTCCTCTAGGTTTATACCCTCTGCGGAACGAGGGCTTGCCGGAAGCCGATTGGGCAGCGATTGACGCCGCAAAAGACTGCGTTGCTGCTCCCAAAGCAGACGGGCCGTATAAATGGAGTCTGCTGGAACTTGAGACTGAAGGACCGCTGCGGCCGTGGTCTGTTGCAGACGAAAGAGGCAGAGAGCTTGCCAAGCTAGAAGCTGATCGCCATCGCCCTCTGGGGTTGTTGCCAGCAAGATTTGCAGAAGATAATGGGCTTCTTCCCAACGGTTCTCTTGCAGAAACTTTAGAATCTGCTTTCTTTCGGGTGGAACATTACCTACCCAATATTTAAGAATAACCGATCGCAGATCCCCGGCTTCCCGGCTCATTCGATTGGCAGGATCCGTTTTTTCCGCCAATTGGGGCGAGCTTCGCAGGATTGGTGCCTGCCAGTCATCGGGATTGGGTAAACCGATTCGATAGCGAAGGACTTCGCCGGCAAAAATATTTAAGTTTTGACCGGGAAAGAGTTCCAGTTGCAGGGGACCATTGGCGAATGACTGCTTTTGTTGATCCTCCCATTCTCGCAGGAGCCCCGGGTGGCGATGGCTTTCCAAGGTTTTTGTAGGGTCCATATCCTGGCGAAGACGGCCTTTGATGAGGAAGGTTTTCCATATGAGGCCGTCATACTTTATAAACAGATCACTTTCTGCAGCGATAGACAATTGCATCCCGTGCCAGGGGCTACGGGGATCGGTTGGCTTCACCTGGAGGGTAACGCCTTGCGAAAGTGTGGATATTCGAACCAATCCTCGGTCACCGATCAGGGTGTAGGACCAACGGTTGGTCTGGGGATGAACGCTTAAGCTCGTTTGCGGATAGAGAATGAAAAGAAAGGCATCGGCCTGGGAAAGAGCCATAAATGTTTGGCTTGGACTGTAGATCCGTGCGGGCTCCTGTATCTTTATCGATTCGGAACTCACGGTCTGGGCTTGCCGTCGAGCGCGATGCAGGAATCCTTTTTTATTGATAGCAAGCAGCTGCAAGCTGTTGAAAACGGGCGGAGCGTCCTCGATTCGAACGGAACGATCGCTAGGCAAAGAAAAGCCATCGGCATCAAAGGGTCCATAGTATTCACGTGCAGCAGGCCAATCGGTATCAGCCCAGAGAGCCGGTATCGCGAGTAAAAGGCCAAGAATGAAGAAAAAAATGCGCATATTGTGTTCTCAAAAGGACCCCCATAGTTTTCGGTCGCTTTTGAGAAAAAATGCTAGGCAGAAAATGCGGTTTTGCTGCGTTGAGAACTCTTCTTGATCAGTTGCCCGCAGCCGCTTGGAAACTGATGATGCAATGAATTTGCCAGAGACTTATCGGATTTATTTTGAAAAACTTGAAACAACTCGAAATTATTGAATAAGAACAGCTATTTACACCTGCTTATAAGGCGCGTGGTCTTAGGCAGGATTTGATCGAGACAAAACCGCTCAAGTTATTTCGTATTCTGCCGATAAATTGCGCGCTATTTAATTTACAGCAAGTTATTAGAGAGGCACACCATGACAAGTCCCAGTAGAAATTGGCAGGAAATTCTGGCTCCCGATGAAGCGGAACGATTCACCCTCTATGCAGAGCAGCTTTCTGAGATTCAAAGTCGAAAATCTCAGGACTTCGGCCAAGGTCGAGCCTTACACCGCAAGCAATTGATTGGTCTAAAAGCAGAGCTAGAAGTTTTGGGAGATCTGCCAGCTCATGCGCAACATGGACTCTTTGCTAAACCTGGGCGTTATGATGCTCTGATCCGCATTTCCAATGGGAGTGTCAGCATTCAGGAAGATCGCAAGCCCGATATTCGTGGATTTGCTATAAAAGTGCTCGGAGTGGAGGGCCCTGGCGCACTTGGGGAAACGACTCGTGCTCAGGATTTCCTGCTTATTAATCGTGAAGTTTTTGGTCTAAAAAATAGCGATGCCTTTGTCAAACTCGTTCTGGCGGCATCACAGGGCAAGGCCATAGCTCTCATAAAATATTTTATAAATGAATATGGCTTTATCAAAGGCCTGAAGAAGTTGGTCGAAAGCGGCAAGAGTATGAAGAAAAAATTCACGGGTTATGCAACGGAACGTTTCTTCAGTGCTGCACCGATCGCCTGTGGTCCTTATGCTGCGAGGGTTCGGTTGGTTCCGCCCCAGGGGCAGTTGATAAACGAAGCAGCGGAGGCAGATTGGGCCAAGGATATCGAGAGTCGTTTGGCACAAAAACCATTAAAATACGCCCTGCAGCTACAATTTTTCGTTTCCGAAACCCTCACTCCCATTGAAGACGGATCGATCAACTGGGATGAGCAAGACGCTCCTTACCTGACAGTCGGTTATCTAACAATCCTTGCGCCAAAAGCTGAGGCCCAAACGGCCCTGCAAAAGCAGATTGATGCAGCAGCCTTTGATCCCTGGTGTGCTCTGCTGGAACACCGCCCACTCGGGGATGTGATGCGAGCCCGCAAGTATGCGTATTTCGCTAGCCAGAAGAATAGGCCGCGCAGCTAGTCTCTGAGCGAAATTGAAAATTTCGCTCAGAGACTATCCTGAGCGAAGCGAAGGATCTCGTGGAATCAGCCACTTATCGGCGGGATCCTTCGTCGCTTCACTCCTCTGGATAGTCTCTGGCGCCTAAAGTGCCAGAAACTATCCAGAGCGTAGCGATGGATCTCGGTGCACTACCCATAGCGTTTTTAGTCTTTATTACTATTTCAAAATCTTGTCTCTCAAATTTCCTACTTTTGTTCAAGCTGCTTTCCTCGAAGTAGACCCTTGCGCT
>JBGSRE010000745.1:0-8781 GCA_041737755.1 Oligoflexus sp. | reverse complement strand
GCCTTCGCGAAAGGCCGCAGGCGCGTCAGGAAATCTCAAGAGGGCCAACGCCATAATCTCAATGGCCAGCAGCTCGTGATTGGCAAAAAAATGCAGAACTAGCCCTCGAGTATGATCGTCAACCAAGTCTTTGGTTTGTGGAAAGGGCACACGTTCTGCTCGCGACGCAAAACTCAAAGCCAGCGGACGGCCCGGTTGAGCAGGAATGCCAATCGCCAGACCACGACTGTGATCGGTCCAGCAGGCTGGCAAAAAAAGTTTATCCTCCAGACGATCGCTGAAAAGAATTCTCTCGGCTAACTGGCTAATTTCCATTCTTTCATCTTCCGTCTTAACGCAGAATGAAACCGACTCGCTCGTGCACGCGAGCAAGAGTGGCTTCGGCATGAGCCAGTGCCTTATCGGCTCCGTCCCGTAGAATGCGATTGAGTTCGCCCTTATCGGCCAGGAGTTCATTGGCCCGAGTCTGAATCGGCATCAACTCCTGCTTAACGATTTCTGCGGTTTCCATCTTCAAGTGGCCATACATTTTATTGCTGTATCGTGCTTCGATAGTCGCCATGGTTTCACCGGTAATGGCCGCCTGAATATCCAAAAGGTTGCTGACACCTGGCTTTTGCTCCCGGTCATAGCGAATCTCTTTGCCGGAATCCGTTTCTGCGCGTTTGAATTTCTTCTCGATCTCCGCTGCGGAATCGGTGAGAAAGATCGATCCGTTTTCATTCACTGCACTTTTGCTCATCTTACTCGTCGGGTTCAAAAGATCCATGACGCGGGCCGCAACCGGGGCGATATAAGGTTCGGGGACCACGAAAGTATCGTCACCGTAAAGCCCATTCATGCGCTGAGCAACATCGCGCGTGAGTTCTACATGCTGCTTTTGATCATCTCCCACCGGCACGAGATGGGTGTCGTAGAGGAGAATATCGGCAGCCATAAGCAAGGGATAGGTGAAGAGACCCACCGGGATATTGGCTCCGGCCTTGGAACTCTTATCCTTGAATTGGGTCATGCGATTGAGTTCGCCCATATAGCCATTGCAGTTCAAAATCCAGGCCAACTGAGAATGCTGAGCGACATGCGACTGGACAAACAGGGTGCAATGCTCCAGATCCAAACCGGCAGCGATATAGATGGCGATCGCAGTGTAGGTATTATCTCGAAGTTCAGCAGGATTTTGACGCGCCGTTATTGCATGAAGGTCGACAGCCATATAGTAGCAATGAAAGTCTTTCTGCAGCTTGACCCAATTCTTGATAGCACCCAGATAATTGCCGAGTTGCAGGCGGTTGGTGGGCTGAATTCCCGACAATATGACTTTTTTACCAAGGGGAGGAGTGGCCATGCAGATTCCTTTCAAGTCTTCACGATCGAGGCAGTCGAGCGAGACAAAACGATACCCACGATATACTGATTCTGCACCAATTCCGCCAGCTTTCCCGATGCCCAATCGGCCACAATGGAAAGATTTTGCTCATCTACGGGTTCGCAGTCTTGCCGCTGATTGCCTGGGTGCAAAGTATCGCTTAGATTAAACGCTCATAAGTTTTTACTCCCTTCCCAATATGCCATTTTGAGGATGCTGACTTGCTTGACAATCTCCTTTCCTTTATCACTCCCACAAAAATTGGAATGGTCGTGCAACTGGCTATTCTTGAAGGTCTGCTCAGCTTTGACAATGCGCTGGCACTCGCTGCCTTGGTAAGCGGGCGACTCAAGCATCCCCTCGATCGCAAGCATGCTTTACTCTGGGGTATCTGGGGTGCCTATGTTATGCGGACAGGCATTGTATTTATCGGTGTTTGGCTCATGGAACACGAATGGATTAAGTTCCTGGCTGGTGCCTACCTCGTGTGGCTGGCTGTCAATGAACTCTTTTTAAAAAAACCTGAAGAGAAGGAACAGCCGGAAAAAGAAGCCCGTGAATTTCGCCTTCCCGGTGAAGAGGGTCAGCCTGTTCTGCCAAGAGCGGGTTGGAAGGCTGTCTTGAAAACCATAGTTGCGGTGGAACTTATGGACCTTATGTTTTCTATCGACTCGGTGGCTGTTGCCCTCGCTGTCTCGAATGAAAAGTGGGTGCTCATCACCGGTGCTATCGTCGGCATACTCATGATGCGTATTGCTGCGTCTTACTTCATTCGTCTGATCGATAAATTTCCGATCCTTATCGAGACAGCTTTTGTGCTGGTGGGAATTGCCGGATTGAAAGTTCTGGCTGAAATCAAGCAACTAGAATTTGGTTCCTTCTCCTTGCCCTTGCTTGGTCTGCACATTCACGAAGGCATCTTTCTGCCGGTCTTGATATCCATTCTGCTGTCGGCGATCTGGTATAACTACAAGTTCCCTGAGAAATTCAAAAAGGCTGGCTGATTCAGGACCTTCGTTTACTGCAAAGCTGGATCAAGTCGGAACAATTGGTAATCATTCAGGCTTCGGATCAAACCTAGGCTCATGCAGGTTCTTAAAGGCCAATGGGCGACGCCTCGTGAAAAAGGTGTAGCCAATTGGGCTGATAGGCCTTTTCTTCAAAAAATCCGCAAGCGCCGCAAGTTTCTCATCAAAATCTTTTTTAAAAAGGTCTATAGCATGGTCAGACCCTTTTTCTTTTCCCCTGCCCTAAAAAGGAATAACGAATGCGCAGACAGATCGCTCTCGGATTGGCTTTGAGCTTTACGCTCGGATCAAGCCAATTCGCCGCCAGCGCTGAACAGTCTCCTGCCGTGAAAGCAGAAGCCGTGTCAGTTCCTGGTGTTAAAAGTGTCACGGAAGTCGAAGGTCTTAAAGAATACCAGCTGGCCAATGGTCTGCGGGTCGTCCTGTTTCCCGATCCTTCCAAGCCACGCGTAACCGTAAATTTGACTTTCAACGTTGGATCGCGTCATGAAGGTTACGGCGAAGCTGGTATGGCCCACCTTTTGGAGCACATGCTCTTCAAAGGCACACCCACTCGCCCTGATATTTGGAAGCAGCTGCAGGATCGTGGAGCGCGCTTCAATGCCACGACTTCCTATGACCGAACCAACTACTTCGAAACACTTCCTGCCAGCCCAGGCAATCTAGAATTTGCCTTGGCCTTGGAAGCTGATCGTATGATCAACAGTAAAATCGCGGCCGAAGATCTCGCCAAAGAATTCTCTGTTGTTCGCAATGAATTTGAACGCAACGAAAACGATCCAACCGGTGTTTTGGTTGAGCAAATGCTTCACACCGCCTATCAATGGCACGGCTACAGCCGCACCACTATCGGCAATAAAAGCGACATCGAGCAGGTTCCACCAGCTCGCTTGAAAGAATTCTATTCCCGTTTCTATCAGCCCGATAATGCTTTGCTCGTCGTCGCAGGTTCTTTCGAAGAGAAAGAAGCCCTGACTTTGATCAGCAAATATTTTGCGCCGATTCCCAAGCCCACGCGCGTCCTTGTTCCGACTTATACGGTCGAACCTGCCCAGGAAGGCGAACGAACCGTCGTCTTGCAGCGCAATGGCGAGCAGCCAGCTGTTGGCGTCGTCTATCACACGATCGCCGGCAGTCATCCTGATTTTCCAGCTGTGGAAGCTATGGTTTCTGCTCTCGTGCAAAAGCCAAGTGGCTTGCTCTATAAAGAGCTGGTGGAAAAAGGTCTGGCAGTTGAAATCGATGCCGATGCTCTGTCCCTGGCAGAACCAGGCCCGATCCTGTTCTTGGCAAAAGTGGCAAAGGGTAAAGATCCTCACGTGGTCGCCAAGCGTCTGACGGATCTGCTCGATAAATTAAAGCCATCGCAGTTTACCCAAGCGGACGTCACACGCTACCAGGCAAACTTCAGCCGCTCTTTCGATCTGACCATGACCGATAGCGCTTCCACCGCTATTTACCTCAGCGAATGGGCCAGCCGCGGCGATTGGCGCTTGATGTTCCTTAATCGTGATCGCGTGGAAAGTCTGAATCTGGCAAAGGTTCAGGATACTCTGAAATATTTGAAGCCTTCGAATCGAACCATCGGTCTCTTCCTTCCAACTAAGGACCTCGACAAAGTTGCTGAAACGAGCAAAGTTGACATCGCGCTGGCATTGAAGGACTACAAAGGTCGCACAGAAATCGCTGCTGGCGAACTCTTCGAGCCCACTATCGCTAATATTCAAAAGCGTACCGAATACAGCGCGCTGCCAAGCGGCATGAAAGTGGCTTTGACTCCTAAAAAATCACGCGGTGGTCCGGTCAGTTTCCGCATCGATTTGCAAGTCGGCAGTGAAGCGGATCTGCGCAACCGTTTGGTCGCTCTTCACATGCTGCCAAAAGTCATGATGCGTGGAACGAAGAAAAATGATTACCAGGCCCTGAATGACAAGATGGCTTTGCTCAAACTTGGGTTCTCCGGCTTCTCCAACTGGACCATTGATAATCCAGGCAAGCTGAGCTTCAGCGGCACAACGGTCAGCACGAACCTCGATAAGTCGTTGGATCTGGTCACAGAAATTCTGACCCAACCTGCTTTTGATGCCAACCAGTTCCAACTTGCCAAGCAAGAAGTTCTGGCTCAGTTGAAAGAAGCGGCTCAGGATCCTGCCGCGCTCACTAATCGTGAATTCTCGCGCAGCCTCGCTCCCTATGCAGCGACGGACGTCCGCTATATTCCGACCCTGGACGAAGAAGTGAAGCTCATGGAAAAGCTGACGATCGCCGACGTGAAGAGCGTTTACAGTCAGTTGGTTGGCGGCAGTGCTGGTCAATTTGTTGCCGTTGGCGATTTCGACAGCAGCCTCGTGAAAAAGCAATTGGCTGCCAACTTCGGCCAGTGGCGTTCTCCCAAAACTTTCCAACCCATCGTCTACCAACTGCAAGACAGCAAAGCTCTGGTCAAAGCTTTCGACACGCCTGATAAAAAGGGCGCGAATGTTTCCATGGGCCATACCTTCGCCTTGAAAGATACTGATCCCAACTTCCCAGCCCTTCGCATCGCCAGTAACATCTGGGGATCGGGTGGAACATCCCGCGTCTTTGGTCGCCTTCGGCAGCAAGAAGGCCTTTCCTATGGAGCAGGCGGAGCTTTCCGGGCGGACTCTCGTCAGCAACTCGGCTATATCTCGGCTTACGCCATCTGTGCTCCGCAAAACGTAGAGAAATCGGTCAAAGCCATTCGTGAGGAATTGGTCAAATTCCAAAGCGAAGGCGTGACCGCTGATGAGCTTACCAACGCTAAGAAAGCATATGCGGAATCGAAGAAAAACACTTTGATGCGTGATGCCTCCATCGCCGATCTCATCTCTCGCAACCTCGAACTGGGCCGCGACCTGAGTTTCGAAATGAAGATTGATGATGCCATTGCGGCGATCGATCTGGCCACTGTCAATAGCGCGATCAAAGCTGCCGTGAAACCCGACCAGGTTTTCACCATCACAGCTCTTGATAAAAAAGCCGCTACTGAAGTCGCCAAGGCTAATATGTAAGTGACTCCGAGCTCGACCTTTAGGTCGAGCTCTTCCCATCTTTTTATCATGAAATTCATTGCCTTACCGCTACCGCTTGCCGGCCCAAAAACAGCACTAGCCTTTCCCTAATCTAGATGTCATCTTAGGCCCCGATTCAGTCTTCGCCCGACTTATTTGACGCGTATTGCGCTTCCTGACCGAGGGATCTCATGAACTTCGTATCAAAATCCTACAAGACCGACACCTTCACTCGTCATGCTGAGATGCTGGCCAATCGCGCTCTCAAGCAATGGAAGAAACTGCAGCCCAAGTTTGAGAAACAAAATATAGGTGTGTTTCGCATCTACGATCGCGATATCCCCGAAGTGCGCGCCGTGGTTGATTGGTATGAAGGCCATATCGTTTTAGGCGAGTACGTGCGCGAACAGACCGAGGGCCTACCCTACTTGGAAACACTCGGCGAAGCTCTGCGTCAAAGCTTTAATTTGCCCCCAGAGAATCTGCATCTAAGAAAACGCAGCACGCGGCCACAAGACGGCGTCAGATATCAGCGACTCGATAAAAAAGGTGAACGGGTTGAAGTGCGCGAAGGCGACCTGAAGTTTCTCGTCAACCTTGACGACTATCTCGATACGGGATTATTTGCCGATCACCGTCTTACACGTCAATGGGTGCGGGACGCCAGCCAAGGCAAGCGGGTGCTGAACCTTTATGCTTATACGGGTGCATTCAGTGTGTACGCTGCTCAAGGCGGCGCTGCCTCGACCACGACCGTGGATCTTTCGGAACGCTACTTGGATTGGGCTTTGGATAATATGAAGCTCAACAATCTTGCCGATTTGGAAAAGCACGTGGCCATTGCTGAAGAGAGTCGCTTCTTTCTGCGCTCATCAGCTCGGGAAGGGCGACGTTGGGATCTCATCATTCTCGACCCGCCTTCATTTTCCACCAATCGTGCTGGTCAAGAACTGCTGGAGATTCAAAGAGATCACCCCGAGCTGATCAATGAAGCTCTTGCCGTTTTGAATAAAGGCGGAAAGCTTTACTTTTCAACCAACCATCAGCGATTCAAGCCTGACTTTACTCGCGTAAAAACCAACTCGGTGGAAGAACTGACGGGACGCTCTATTCCATTGGACTATACGGGGCGAACACCGCACCGACTCTTTCTTTTCCAGTAAGTTCACAGCGCCTTATTCCGACAAATACAGTCTTGCCAGCGAAGCTCTCATGATATTAGGATGACAGGAAATTTCCTTGCCAATAACTATAATCATCGGGGCAATCATGCGCTTTTTTCCATTTCTAATCCTTATGCTCGGGGCGGCCTGGATGAGGCCGGCCCATGCTACTGAAATCAATTTTTTGGCTCGTGGCGCCCTCATTCAAGCAGGAAGCGGCAAGAACCGACTGAATGCTCGGCTGTATGCCGCCGACCTTGCCGCCTATCGCGATGTTCTCTTGATCAACCCTGGTGGAGAAATTCCAGCACTGGCTATGTCGGGCCTAGCAGAAGCCTATGCAAGGGCTGGCAGTGTTGTTTACGTCCTGGAAAATACCATGAATCTGGCGATTCTATCGCCCCGCTTGCCGGCCGATTTCGCCGCCGCTTTGCGCAATAATCTGGCAAATATCGGTGAGATTCCCAACGCCGTGAAAGCTGGGCAAACCAGCGATTTACCTTTCCGAGTCTTAGGCCATAGCCTGGGAGGTGCTGTACTCGGGGAAGAGTCCGGCAATGCCAATTCTCTGTTTCAAGAGATCCTGCTGGTTGGTGTATCACGCCTCGTAAAAAAACCTAATGTGGCAAGGATCAAGGTCACCATCCTTCTGGGTGAAAATGATGGACTAGCCGCACGGGAAGGAGTCGACCTCCTCGCGCAATTCTTTAAGACCAGCACAGTGCTCTTGCCGGCGGTTAATCATTTTTGCATTATTACCGATTCCAGCGCTGGCGCTGCTGATAAAAAAGCCCAGGACCGACCCACTGCTTTTACTTCGGCCGAATGCGTCGATGCGCTGGTCAGAGCGACGACACCAACAACGGGAGCGGATCTTTGAAGCAGAGTCTTTTACTTGGGGCTGTTGACGTCTATGAATTAGAAAGTCACGAATATTGAATGGGCTGGTGACGGAGTTTAGGCTTTCGGCACAAATCCCTGGAACAGAGCCGCTTCACGCGCCCTTTACGGTAAATTCCACGTGTAGAATTCCTTTGTCTTTGGCTAGATCACGCATTATGTAGACTTCCCACATCTTAACATCTGCCTTCAAGGCTTTGGCCAATGCCTTACGGATCTCTGGGCCAGGAAAATCTTTTCCAGTCTCATAACGGCTAATGGCATTACGGCTAATGCCGACTTTCTTCGCAAGGTTTTCCTGACTCAAGTCCGCAGCCTCGCGCCATGCTTTCAGCGAGTTCGCGAAGGTCATAGGACCTATCTTCTTTTCCAAATACTTTTTCGCTTCCATATAGACCTCAATATTTATGGTTCGTGACTTCTATGACTTCGAGGATCTCACCCGTTTCTTCCACATAATGCGATTTTTTTTTTTGAAAGAGGTGTAGATGATGGGAAACGGTCTTTTGGATGCACGGCAGAAACGGAGCATCCAGCCTCAGGAATACGCTTTGGGCTTAATTTTTGCATGTTCCATGGGGGTGTTGACCCAACAATGAGGTGCAATAATGGTTTCTTATGCAATGAATCCTTGGAATGCTGATCCGAATCCACCCAGAAGTCCCGTACCGCCGCCACCGTCGCCATCACCGGCACCGCGACCGGATGCGCCTCCCGCAGATATTCCCCCTTTGGTTCCGGCACCTCCTGAGGCGCCACCACCGTTTCCTCATCCGCATCCGATTCCATCGCCGAATTATCCTGATCCGGGTCCACCTGAAATTACGGCTGGCAGCTGAAGGCCCTTTCAGCTGATTCTGATCACGAATGATCATTCATTGATGGGACAATTGTAAAAGCCCATCAACATAGTTCAGTAGCAAGAAGGGAATGCGAGACAGCGATCGGAAAATCAGTCGTAGGGAATACCACGAAGGTTCATATAGCCGTTGATTCCTTTGGTTTACCGATTCACTTTGAAACAACTGGAGGTCAGGTCCATGACTGTAAAATTGCTCCTCAACTTGTTGCTGAACTCATGGACGTAGAATTTATCGTCGACGATAAAGGCTGTGACAGCGAGTCTCTACGAACCCAGATTTCTAACCAAGGAGCGATACCAATCATCCCCCACAAACTGCCGAGCCAGGAGCAGGTTTCCGAGCTCTATCTGAATTCGCAACTCGGCGATTCCCATCAGCGGCTGGAATGGCTGGGAAAAAATCTGGAAAGTTTCGCCACCTCCAAAGATG
>JBGSRE010000716.1:0-4921 GCA_041737755.1 Oligoflexus sp. | reverse complement strand
TTCGCCCAGGGACTATCCTGAGCGAAGCGAAGGATCTCGTGGAATCAGGTACTTATCGGCGAGATCCTTCGTCGTTTCACTCCTCAGGATAGTCTCTGGCGCTTTAGGCGCCAGAGACTAGCTAGGCGAATATTCGTTCTATCCGACTGGGGTCTTCCAATCACTCCCGGATTTTGCAGGGGCATCTCAAATTGGCCTGATATTTTTGCCGTTAGTCTTAGGATGATAAGAGCTAAAGCTGCCCAAAGGTGCGGCCCCTGCCTCACGTAAAATCGCCATTCTCACCAAACGGCTTGCCTAAGGGTTGCCGATGCTAGATCGTAGAACAGAAGTAAAGCGTGTGCGTAGAAAGTTAAATGAGCTATCCGAGAAACTTGCAAAGCTAAGGCTTAAGGGAACGGATGCCATGTTTCAATTTGCTCGAAAACATTATCAAGGTCATCGCATTTGATGCTCTCTGAGCGCTTAGGGGCTAAGCAGAGGCTGGCAAAAGCTCAGCTTGGGTTTTAAAAGATGCGACTTCGAGACAATAACGCTCAGGCAGCTGGATCACCAGTTCGAAAGGTACCCGTTGCTCGTCTGACCAAGGTCCTAAGACAATCAGGAGCTGTCCGCCTTTAGACTCCAGGTAGTCCTTGACGGCCCCCATGCCGACGCCACGCCCCGAGATCTCGCTGATTTCATCTTTCGTCGAAAAGCCTGGCTCAAGAATCATTGAGGCGATTTTCAAGGCCTGGTCATCTTGCTCATCGTCCTGCAAAAGACCAAGATTCAAGGCCTTCATGCGAATTTTCTCAAGGTTCAAACCGGCACCGTCATCAAAAAAGTGAATCGCTAAGAAGCCATCTGCGATGCTAGCTTGAATCACGATTCTACCCTTGGCCGGTTTACCTTTGAAGAGTCTTTCTTCGGTGCGTTCGATGCCGTGATCGATGGCATTCCTAAACAGGTGAACCAAGCAGGAATGGAGCATATCACTGGCTTCATCGTAAAGCCAAATAGAACCATCTTCGACGGTAATATCTGGCATCAGGCGTCCCAAATCTTTAGCCATCGAAGCTAATCCATCATGAATTTCTTCGACAATCCCAGATATGCGGGCCGAGCCCTGTTTGACCAAAATGCTACGGGCTTCTTGCAGGGCGGTCTTTTGCGCGTTGGCCTCCGGATTGACTAAAGCCAATTGCGCCAAGGCCTTTTCAATCAAAATTTTAGGGATACGGACCTCGCGTTCCGTCAGGTTCCAGCCTAATCTATCGCGAGCAAGGGTCTGATACTGCCGGAGAACCAAGGCAATACTTTCGAGTTCTTTGCTAAGGTTGGTCCTGTTCCAAAGCCGAGTGTCTTTTAAGAGTCCGACATAGCTCCTTTCTACCTGGTGGCTCAGATCGGACAAGGCTTTCAGCAAATAGGTACGGGCACTGCCCTTGATGGTGTGCATATTGACAAAAAGTCGTTTGACGGCATCCGCTGTGGGAACCTTAGTTAGTTCAATGATCATCCTGTTTTCATCGATAAGAATCTCCGTGCTCCGCATAAATCTTTGAAAACGATCTTCGGGAAGATTAAGAATCTCAAGAACCATTCGAAAATCCGTTTCCTTTGCTTCTTTAGATCTTTGCAATTCACGCAATTCTGATACGTCACGCAAGGCGATGAGTAATTTTTCCGTCGAACCGTCTTTATCCAGCATCGGTGCCCATTCGATTTCTAGAAACTTTATCTTGCCGTCAGCGGTGCGGAGCTGCATTTCATGGGCAAGATTCCCCTCATTGAGTTCGAAGGCAATACTATCCTCTCCTAGACTAGCTGCGATCGCTTCTTCAACTTGGCTTTTTCTATCAGCGCTTAGATCGCTGTCATCTAAGAGCAGACTTTGCAGTGTTTCGCCCTCGATAGCCTGCCTTTGCAAGATTTTCTGCAGAAAGCTCGAGAACTGATCATCAGTCTTGCCATCGTAGGCACGGATAGTAAAGATGCCAAGGGGTATACTTTTAAGTATGGCTTTAATGTCCCGGGTCTGCCGGTCTACTTCAAGCTGCAAAGCTCGGCTCAGATGGGCTGCTTTGCGAAAGGCTTCAGCAAAACGAATCCCGGTGACCTGGGTTTGGCAATAGAGAAACACCAAAACCCCGTAACGGTAAACTCTAACGACTTCGACTTGAAAAGTAATCATAAGGATATCGAAAAGAGCGGCAAAAAATATTGCCGAGTAACCATAGGCAGAGACTCTCGCTGCTCGGTCACCGTCCCGGGTAGCTTTGATGACATTCATGACTTGCAGCAGAAGAACAGCGAGACTATTAAGTTGAAAAAGCAGAATATTTTCGGTGATCGTGGTGGTAGGCAAGGCCACAAGAAGGAGAGTAAGGACGATACTGCTCGTCAAGACGAGGCGATCTCGAAGCCTGTGAGCATAGCGAGGGAATGCCCTTATGACAAAGAGATAGCCAAGCAAAGGGATCACGGTGAGGTTCGAGTATCGGACCGCAAGCCATACCGAAAAATTCTGAGACGTGGCTGTATCCCAGTCTATCGTCGGCGAATTAATCGCTAAATAGTTGCGCATAAAAGCATAATAGAAGCAATAAATAGCTAGGAATAGACTGGCCTTATCTTCATTGCGGCGAAGGAAAAGCGATAAACAATAAAGACCCATGATCATCGCCGTGACGACTTCAGCAAGGTTCAGGGATCGCTGTCCTTCTCCAAAACTACGCAGGACTTCTTCGTAGGCAAAGGTAGGCGTTTCCCAAAAGCCACCGTGTCGGATCGCACGATTTTCTATGTGAAAAAGAAGGATATAGTCTGAGCCTTCGGAATTGAAATAAAGAGTCTTGGGGTCGATGGCCGGCCGCGCAGGCTTTTGTCCGCTGCTCAGATCACCTAAAGACAATTCGGCTACGATAACATTGTGGTCCCTTTGCACGATCATCATATGGTAGGCTGAGCCGATGCCGACGACCCCTACCCCGAAACGGCCTTTCGGCACATCTTTCAGGATCAGAGCATAGGTTCCTTTGCCATAAGGGCCTTCAGCGCGCCCTTGCCAGGATAATTTCGTGGTAACGCTATTTTGGCTAAACAAGGAATCAAGCTGGCTAGGGGGCACAAATTCATCTGCACGATAGAACCATTGGCCGCCAAGTTCAGTGATCTCTTGCTGGGAGAGATCTTTGGCGCCTGACCATACGCCGCCTACCGCGTCTATCCCAAACGCAATATTGCTCTGCATGACGCCGCAAACGCTCGCCAAAAAGAGAAGTCGTTGCAAAAACAGAAACAGCATCAATCGTACTCCATCACCATCGGCTTGATCTTTGCTTTTAACTGGCGACACCCATGCCTGCTGTTTTGGGGCCCTTAAGCCTTTTTACCAGGAAAAGATGACTAGGAATGCGGATCACAAAGCTGAAAGGAAAAAATTTGCCATCCGGGTCTCTTGGCGACTCAAGATCTATCGCAATACTGGCTTTTTGATCCTCTAGAAAACGCTTCACCGCTTCCATCCCAACCCCTCGTCCTGAAATCTCGGTCAGGGCCTTGGCGGTCGAAATACCACTGCGAAAGATCAATTCCGCGACCCTTACTGGCGACTGAAGCTCTTCCTCCTTAAGGAGTAAGCTCTGCTGCGAGATATCTCGGATGCGGCCGATATTGAGGCCACGGCCATCATCACGATAAACAATCTCAAGGCCGGCAGCTGTGGGTCTTAAGGAGATAAAAATATTTCCTGCCTTTGGCTTGCCAGATTTTTCTCGTTCTGAACCCGTTTCGATGCCATGATCCATGGAATTTCGTAGGATATGGACAAACACATTGCGGAGTAACTCTTCACCTTTTTGGTTGAAGAAGACATCCGATATGTCGAGATCGATGCGGGGCTGTTCCTTATGCAAGTCTTTAGCAAGCAGGGGCAGGCACGAAAGAATGTCTTCAAAAATATCTGCAGCAGGAGAATATACTTTCTGGAAAAAGCTGTCTTCTATCAACCCTAGTTTTTGGTCTAGGGGTGCTGACAGTTGATGAGGATCTGCTCTAGCGCTTGCAATTTCGTTGTAAAAGGCCTCTATTTGCTCATTCTGGAACTCTACCAGCTTTGCTTTCTCCAGATTCCTGCCAAGCTTTTCTCTCGCAATTTTTTCATATAGCCCAACGATGCGTTCGGCAGCCGCCAGTTCCTGGATCATGCGGTCGATATTCCACTTTTCATCAGGGTTCTTTTGCAGGTGGGTGTAATACTGTTCGGCATCATGAAATATTTTAGTCATTTTTTTCAAATATAAGGAGCGGGCTGAACCTTTAATGGTATGCATATTGATAAACAATATTTTGAGAAGTTCAAAGTCCTGTTGCCTATTGCCGTAGGCTTTCAGGAGGTTTTTGTTCTCTGAAATTAAATCAAGACTAGATTTGATGAAGCGGAGAAATCGAGGTGGTGCGACACTTAAGATTTCACCAATAAATTCCAGTTCCTCTTTTTGGTCTTTAGCCTGTTCTTGTAAGTCTCGCAGTTCTGTGACGTCTCTGAGTGTTACCAGAATCTTGTCGACTTGCTGCTCGATGCCAATGATCGGATTCCAGGTGAGGTCAAATATTTTCAGATTTTGTTGCGTATCTGTTTTGCGGAGCTCTAGGGGGAGTGCTTTTTCGTTGACTTCAAAGTTAAAAAGATCACTCCCTAACGATGCTTGAATAGCACTTTGCGTTTGACTTTGCTCGTCTGTTGTTAAGTTGCTTTGATGAAAAAGCAGAGGCAAAGCTGCTTGCTTCGCCAAGTTCTTGGGTTCAAACATCTGATAAAGCTGCGCGGAATAGTCCGGATGAATTTCGGCCGATTCACCTTGGATCATGAACACCCCTAAGGGGATCGTTTGCATGATCGATCGGATATCACGGGTCTTTTCATCAACGATTTTTT
>JBGSRE010000814.1:0-2362 GCA_041737755.1 Oligoflexus sp. | reverse complement strand
AGCCTGGAAACCAGTGGATGCATTAATTTCCAAGCGCTCGCCGCCGCCATTCTGAGGAGCGCGAACTGAAGTTTTCACTTCACTGCCGGAAAAATCCTGGCGAGTGATGATGTTGATCACACCGGCAATGGCATCCGATCCGTAAACAGCTGAGCGACTTCCCGAAAGGATCTCCACGCGTTCGATCATCGATGCGGGAATCAAACTCAAATTGGTACCGCTGAGGGAAGCATCTTTGGGCAGACGTTCGCCATCAAGTAGGACCAAGGTTCGGCCAGATCCCAAACCAAAAAGGTTGCCTGTGGAAGCTCCGCCACGCACGAAACCGACGTTGCCATCAAAGTTACCCGTGGAGGCACTGGATTGCTTGCGAAGCAGTTCAGCGACAGTGGCGACACCGGTACTTTCAATCTGCTCGCGGCTAATAATTGTGGTCGGCGCAGAGGTCTCGACTTCAGTTCGTTTGATACGCGAACCCGTCACTTGGACTTTCTCTGCAGGATTTTTATTTTCGGTTTTTTTTTCAGCCGCAGCCGGCTTCTCAAGAGTGCCGGCATCTTGCGCCGATACTGTGGCTGCTGGAAGAGCCAGCAGAAGTGCCGCAAGTGGCAAGGCTACTGGCCATTGGGGCATGTTAGGTCGCTGTGATCTTGTCCACATAGGGTAACCCTTGTTTCCAGTGTTTTTCTGATATGGGCTAACTGCTACGACGGAGCTACCATAAGGTACGATGGAAAGTAAACAGCGAACGGACGGGCTTTGTGGGGCTTGATGAATTTTCTGTTCAAGATGAGCAGAGCCTTGCCGCCTCTCTCGGCAAGTCTGTCGAACCCTGGCGCTTATTTGCTAGCAAGATGTTCAGGATTTCGCTAGCCAGCCGAGGGGGGAGGGCGGGCCGGACTTATAACATCCACTCGCTATTGGAGATTCTGCAGATGTCCCGCGACCAAGAGGGGCAAGACATCGAGGTTATAACCGCCTTCCAGACAGCTGACGATTCGTCCTTCACAATGAGCAGTCGCGGCCTCTTGGATCCAGCGTGTCATGTCTTTATAGTCATCAATTTCCAAGCCCAAAGATCCAATGGGATCGTCCTTATGGGCGTCAAAACCGGCACTTATCAGAATGAGCTGGGGACGACACCGTTCGACGGCCTGGTCGAGACCCTTTCGAAAAAGGTCCCGGTATTGCTGACGTGAACTACCAAATTCGACAGGAATATTGAGGGTCGTGCCTAAGCCAGCTCCACTGCCGGTTTCATCGGCAGTGCCGGTGCCTGGATAAAAGGGGAATCGGTGAATACTCAAGAAGTGGACGGAGCTATCTTCGTAGAAGACATCCTGAGTGCCGTTGCCATGATGGACATCAAAATCAACAATCAGGACCCGGTCCAGGTGATGCACATCACGAGCATAGTGAGCCGCTATCGCAATATTATTGAAGACACAAAAGCCCATGCTCTGCGTTGGTGTGGCATGATGGCCTGGCGGTCGAATCAAACAAAAGGCCGTCTTTTCTGGACCGAGGAGGACGCGGTCCACTGCAGCAACCGCTGAGCCTGCCGCGTGCATCGCGACTTGAAAAGAATCCGCCGAGACATAGGTATCGGCATCCAAATGACCACCGCCCGCAGCCGACATGCGCCTTGCCCGTTGCAGGACATCTTCACTATGCGTGCGGCGAATCCAATCATCATTGGCCGCTGCGATACGAGCCTTCGGCAGTTGGGTAAACCAAGGAATGGTTTCCAGGTAACGTGCGGTATTCTGAACACGTTCCGAACATTCCGGATGAAAGCCTGTCCGATGCTTCTCAAAAAGTGGGTCCGAGATGATACAAACCATGCAATGCGGTCCTTCCAATCAATGCCGAGGCCGCATTCTGGCAAAAGACTCGAGACATGTAAAGGCCCACGATCGGCGTCGCCCTGGACTAGCTCAGCTTTTTGGTGAGCGGCATGGTTTTTATAGATCCTCGACATAAAGCCAGCTTATCCCAATTGTATCAGACACCTTCTGAACTCTTAGGAGCTATGGTGAGAGAGGATTCAGCGGTGAGCTTCCTCCCCCCATGGCCGATTCAAGCAAATGCGCCCCAGCAGTAAGGATCGACAGCTCAATCCTTTGTTAAATGTGCCGATTCTCTTTCCAACAGCTGGGAAAGATCACGCAATGCTTTGGAAAAAAGATAAAAATCAGTCGCCCTCGCCCGCTCCCGAAGAGGCTCCACTGCTCTCACCATTTGAGGCGGCTTTTAATGATGTCCTGGACTATTACAGTTCAACTTTGCAGCAGCTTTTTCAACTCGACAAGTGGGATTACAAAGTTGCCTTTCACAATGTTTTGAAGGCGCGCTTCGGCGG
>JBGSRE010000653.1:0-4045 GCA_041737755.1 Oligoflexus sp. | reverse complement strand
TCACCGACTTGCCAATCACTCAGGTCCCAGGCAATCTTGGAGTCAGCAGGAAATTGCTGCAGAACAGCGTTGCTCTGCAAATCACGAACTTGAATCACTGACTTTCCACGATCAGTGCCTTTTAAAGCAAAGATCGCCTTTTGCTGCCATATCCCCGCCCCAAGCAGGATACTGTCTTGGCTCACCGGCAGCGGCACTAGGCTCTCTTCATCCATACTTGAAACGCTTTTGAACGGTAGGTGATACATGGACTTCACCCCACGTCTGGTGGTGACTTCCAGAATAAGTGAAGGGCCGAGCTCAGGCACAACATGAACACGATCGATGCGGAGATCCTCTTTGCGAATTGGGATTTCTGCACAAGAGAGCTTTTTTGCGTCTTGCAAGGCATCCCAATCGGATTTGAGTTTTCCTGATCCTGTGGCGCAGGCAACCAGAAAGATCAAAGGCGCAAAGGTCAAGGCTAGTTTTTTTACCATAAATGCCTACCTGTCCCTCAAGATTTTCATCAATTGGTCGATGCGGGTCTTGTCATATTCTGAATAGAGTGCATCGAGTATTGTATGCGATTTTTTGATTCTACCAAAATATTTTTCTGCTTGGGAATACTTCCCCTCGTGAACGCATGTCAAACCATCGTTCAGCTGGAAGGAGCGACTCCGGTCAAGCTTCCTTATCTGAAAAATTCAGCGAATGAATGCTATTATCTCGATGAGTTCATGCCAGTTCCTGATAATCTTGTCACAGGACTTTCAGGCGCCCTAAAGCTCCGCTATTACTCCTTCAAGTTTGCCAGCTACAAAGATTGGAGCGAGCGAGAAATTGTCCTATCTTTTTATTCTCGCGACGATAAATGCTGGTCACTCTTCGAAGAATTCTACGTTGTCAAGTGAATGACCAAATTCAGCGAATCATTCTCGACCCTCGTGTCCTGACCAGTATCAGGCTACAATAAATCGTGGAACTGCAACTGAGGAGCTCAAAGGTGCTATCACCGATTCGCGCCCGACCATTTGCCTTGGTCGTTCTCATGCTAAGCACGACGGCCTGCCAGACCATGCCACTCTTTGAGATGGCCAAGGTTTCTGCGCCGATGAATCCAGTTCCTCTGATTCCAGCACCTTCCCCACTTCTGGACCAAGCCAATCAATATGCTCGAGATGGGCTTTATCGTGAAGCTGTCGCAGCTTTTCGTAAGCATTTAGCCGATCGCCCCAAAGATGCCGCTGCACACCGGACCCTCGGTATCGTCTATGTAAAGACCGGCGCCTATAAGCTGGCGATTCAACAACTGCAAGAAGCGTTGCCTACTTATCCTGAAAATCCAGAATTGAATTATTATCTAGCTGAAGCCTATCGCACCCAAAACCGCCTTGCCGACGCCATTTTTCATTACAAGAAGGCCCTGCAAACCGAACCCAAGAATATCAACGCCCTGAAGGCATTGGCATGGAGTTACTATTCCATTCGCTACTATGCAGAAGCCTTAAAAATAGCCAAGAATCTTAAGAAATTAGATCCTAACGACTTTCAAATATCGATTATCAACGCCCGCATCCTGAATAAGATTGGGATGAACGATAAGGCTTTGGCGATTTTGCATAAAACCGAGGCGCTATCCACTCCGGAAGAGCTGCCTTTTTTAAATAGTGTCAAGGGCGATATCCTATTGGATCAGGGCGAGAAAGTGGAAGCCGAGCAAGCCTATCGCAAAGCACTTCAGGATCAGCCTCTCTTGCCAGGAGCACTCACGGGACTGGCCAAGAAGTTCATCCGCGAGCAACAAAACCTTGATCTGGCGATCAATTATTTGGAACGCGCTCTGCGTATTCGGCCGAACCTCACGGAAGCTTACTTTCTCTTAGGCCAAGCCTATGAAAAGAAGAACCCGAAAAAATCATTGGAAAATTATCGTAATTTTGCGAAAGAAGCTTCGATGGACCCTCAGTTCCAGCAGGAACTTTTGGTGGCACGCGATAAGATTGCCGTCGTTGATAAGCAGGACAAGAACGACGACACAACTACCGACACCGAGCGGGAAGAACTTGAAGATCAGCTTTAGACAAGCTTCATTTCTTCTTTCTGAAAGCTGAGCAGACTCCGACGGGCGTCGAATAGGTTTTTGTAGGAATCATAACGCACTTTGAGACGATCCGATTCCCGGCGGGATTCTACCAGTTGTTCGAGGAATTCCAGATATTCCGGATCCGTTTCTGTCAGACGTTTCAGGCGAGCTTCCGTAAGCTCGCCATCATCCAATCGCAAAGCAATTCTGGCTCGAACTGTGGGCTTCATCAACTCGAAATGTTCAGCCTTTTTTTTAGCATCCACATAAGCCAAACCGACTTTGTTAGCAATATGAACAATCTCTTCTAACCCAAGCTTGTCCCAGGATTTTCCGTCCTGCGGCTTGGAGGGCTCTTTGTCACCGGATTTTATCACTTTTTGGGCCCTCTGAAGGATAAGCCTCGAAAGGCGCTGAGCAAAATGTAACCCGAACTTTTGGCTTCGTCAAATATGCACTTAAGAATTTCCCAAATCGTCCGATATGTCACAAGGGGTGGATAATTCCAGGCATAATATGTCATGATGGAAGAGATAGGAAAAGGAAAATCCTATATGAACACCGTTGAGCTCGTCAAACCACTGGATTTCTTTCGCGACCAAGTCTGCAATGCAGCTCAGTCGCTCAACCTCCAACTCGATGGTGATATCGAGTTCTACCTCGTTAATTTACTTTGCGACTTTATCAATCCTGCGCATATGAATATTGATGAAGGCATGACGGTGCTTGACACTCCGTTGGCTTTGATGCTCAAGAAGGCCTTAGAATCAACGCCCGATATTCAAATCAAGGTTTATAAGCGGCTGGGCGATACCAGCCTTTATTTTGCTGGTTACTTCCAAGATTATTTCAATCGTAAGACCTATGACGTCAGCTACTTTATCGATATGGGCGCAGCTGCCTATGGGCAAACTTCGGCGCTGATGCGATCGCACAAGAATGATACTCACTTTTCCAAGATTTATCTCAGCATGTCACAGGAATTTCACAAGCTAGTGAATATCGTGGCTGAAGTATCCGAATCAACGCCTTTGGCCCGTAAGCGCGATCTTTTGACCACTTACGATCGGTGGCAGCAAACTCATTCGGACAAGCTGCGACGCATTTTAGAAGAGGGCGGAATTATTCCTGTCCCCCTCAATAACAAAGATCCTCAATGAGTCACCTTTCCTTTAGCCGTATGATCCAGCGCATCGAAGATGAACTGGCATCATCTTATGGCTTTCGCATTGATGTATCGGCCAGCGAATGTCTCACTCAATCCGAGGAAGCTTTAGCAATGGCCAGCGCTGGTGACAACCGGGCCATACTCCTTCTGCGCCAAAGCCCTGATCAGGAAGAACTACAGCTTGGGCTCTACTTTCGCCCAGAATTGATGCAGATACTTGAATCGCATAATCCCCTAGAACGCCTCGATAGCAGCAATCTCGATGCCTTTTGCGTGGCTGTTGAAGAGGTGAGCCATTTTCATTTGGTTGTCAACCGCGCTCAAGCTCATCAAGGAGTTAGCCGGCTTGAATTGGAATGGCAGGGCGAAATTGATAAATGGCTTTTAGCTGGGGCGTTCCTAGAGAAACAAACGGGTGACCTGCACCTGCCACAGTTGACTCGACTGATCTTTGATGGCTCGTTTTGCTATACGACTCAAGATCAAAATCTCTATGAAGAAGCGCACCGGCTTGCGGCGCGCTACTGCTATAAACTTCTCCCTTTTCTTCAAGATTGTCCTGCCCGACAGCGAGCAGAAAAGCTAAGAGAAGCGTGCCGAGAGACCTATGGTCTGCAGTGGGCGGGTAAGCTGAAAACAATTGATAGTCGATGAGTGAAGTTTGAATTCCGACAGGTGCCCGACGCGCGATGCGCTGGGCATGACGGAACGTTCGGCCCACTATTGAAGTTTGAATTCCGACAGGTGCCCGACGCGCGATGCGCTGGGCATGACGGAACGTTCGGCCCACTATTGAAGTTTGAATTCCGACA
>JBGSRE010000641.1:0-4487 GCA_041737755.1 Oligoflexus sp. | reverse complement strand
TTTGGGGGTTTCTCTTAGCTGCTGCCAGCGCTTTCGTGGGACAGGAGAGATCAAGGAAAAAAAGCTGATCCAGAGGACAAGCCAAAACAACCACCAAAACAAATGCATCCCAAAGTAGGCGGAGTCATAATAATACATGGATTCCTCCAAGAAAAAATGATTCCATTCAGAAGAATGCAAGGAACGAACCAAGATCGCTGCGCCTTCAATTGAATCATGCGAAGTCCCTTTTGCCCTCTGGCGCAAAAGTTCCGACCGACGAACTTCAGTCTCCCTGAGTAAGCTTTTCCTATGATTCAATACGAGGAGCACAAAGGTTCCCAGGATTCAGTAGCGCATTATTACTCTCATTCGCAAGTTTCCCCCGGCAGAAATATTAGCTGTCGCAATTGACTTCCTTTCATGTTCCTATCTCTCAGCTTGGATCCGTAGAAACGATCGTCACTGAGTACTATTATGAAGATACAAATACCTCCTCTCACTACTGGGATCGTAACTTCCGTTCGTGGCAGTGTCGTGGACGTTAGATTCGATTCACAACTCCCCCCCATTTATACTTTGCTGCATGCTCATGAGGGAAAGATCGCTGTCGAAGTGTTAGGTCACGTCGATGAGCATCATGTGCGTTGCATCGCACTGACTAGCACCCAAGGACTCGCACGTGGTGCAGAAGTGGAGGACTCGGGGGGACCTTTGATGGCACCGGTGGGAAAAGGCACGCTTTCTCGGATGTTCAATGTATTTGGCGATGTCATCGATCGAGAAGCAGAACCGCAAGGCTTGCAATGGCGTTCCGTTCATCAGACTCCCCCCGCGTTAGCAAGGCGTTCCACAAATTCGGAGATTTTCGAAACCGGCATCAAGCTGATCGATGTATTAGTTCCACTCGAACGCGGCGGTAAAGCAGGCTTGTTTGGGGGCGCTGGTGTTGGGAAAACAGTGCTTCTCACGGAAATGATTCATAATATGATCAACCATCAGCAAGGTGTGAGCATCTTTTGCGGCATTGGCGAGCGATGTCGCGAAGGCGAGGAACTCTACCGTGAGATGAAGGATGCTGGCGTTCTAGAGAATATGGTGATGGTGTTTGCCCAAATGAATGAACCCCCCGGAAGCCGATTTCGAATCGGTCATGCGGCGTTGACCATAGCCGAATATTTCCGCGACGATGAGCATCGCGATGTCCTTCTCTTGATCGATAATATATTTCGCTTTATTCAAGCGGGCATGGAGATTTCTGGCATGATGGGGCAAATGCCCTCCCAACTGGGATACCAGCCGACTCTGGGGACGGAATTATCGCGTCTCGAGGAACGCATCGCGAACACCGAGGCCGGCGCGATAACTTCTATTCAAGCCGTCTATGTGCCTGCCGACGATCTCACAGATCCGGCCGCTGTACATACCTTTTCGCATCTTTCAGCATCGATTACTTTATCCCGAAAAAGAGCAAGCGAGGGCCTCTACCCAGCTATTGATCTACTGCAATCCAGCTCAAAGATGGCGACCGAAGGTATAGTGGGCAAGCGGCACTACCTCCTTGCTCAAGAAATTAGGCGTACTCTCGCGCAGTATGAGGACCTCAAAGATGTCATCGCCATGCTTGGCCTAGAGCAGCTTGCTCCCGGCGATCGCAAAGTAGTCGCGCGCGCAAGGCGTTTAGAACGATTTTTGACGCAGCCTTTTTTTGCGACGGAACAGTTCAGCGGGATCAAGGGCAAGATCGTCAGTCTAGAAGACTCCCTACATGGGTGTGAAAGAATTCTTGCTGATGAATTCAAGGACTTCCCGGAAAGTTCACTTTACATGATAGGAGCCATCGATGAAGCGAAAGCAAAAGGGAAAGAAGGCGTTACAGAAGGGAAAGCTAGCAAAGACCTAACACCACCTCCAAGCTAAGATGAGGTTTAGAATGTCCAAGGCAAATTTCATGAACCTCAAGATATTTCTTCCCTTTGGGGTCTTCCTGGAACGATCCACTGTGCTGCGGATTGTGGCTGAGGGTATCGACGGCTCGTTCGGACTCCTACCGCAACGGCTTGACTGCGCTGCCGCCTTACCGCCGGGAATTCTCATCTATGAGGCAGAAGGCGCAGCTGAAGTATACGTAGCGGTCGACCAAGGCATTTTGGTCAAAACAGGAGAGAATGTGACGGTTTCGGTCCGCCGGGCCATCGGTGGTACAGACCTCAAACAGCTTCGGACTGCTGTCCAAAATGAATTTAAAACCTTGAATGAGCAGGAGCAGATAGTTCGCCAGCTCATGAGCAAGATCGAAATCAGTCTTATACGTCGCCTCACGGACTTACATCATGACTGAAAAACCTTTAGCTGATTCAGACCGTGACGGAGCCAATCTTGAACAGACGATAGGCCGCAAAGTGGAGCGAAAACTGAAGGCAAAGCGCAACCCAGCTCCGGGGATCTGGATGGGGCTCGGGACGATGGGCTTAATCGGATGGTCTGTCGTGGTGCCTACGATGCTGGGCACGGCACTAGGAATTTGGCTCGATCAACGAAATCCAAGCCGGCATTCATGGACGCTTATGCTGCTATTCATCGGCTTGATTGCGGGCTGTCTTAATGCTTGGCATTGGGTGGGTCAGGAAAATATTGATATTCATGCAGAGCAGGAGGATGACGATGCTTGACGATCTCAGACTGATATCGACTGTTGCTATAGGTTTCGGCTTGGGCTTGGTCTTCTTCGGTGGCCTCTGGTGGACCGTACAAAGAGGACTCGCCATGCCGCATTCGGCCGTGTGGTTCGTCGTTAGCCTCTTTTTGAGAACAGGCTTGGTTTTGGGCGGTCTTTATTTGGTCGGTGCTTCCGATGCCTTCCGTCTGCTGTTCTGCCTCGGTGGCTTTGTCGTGGCTCGACTTGTAGTTGTTAGGCTCACCCAGAATCTGGGCCTATCGAGCTTCAGCTGGAAGGAGGACGGTGGTGCGCCTCACGCCCGATGAGATTATCTATTGGCAGCATGGGATCGTAAAATTAAATGGAACCATTGCGTTCACCTGGGGACTGATGGCTGTTTTGGGAATTGGCTCCTATCTCATAACGCGTCGGCTCACAAGCGATTCCAAGCGCTCGCGATGGCAAAACCTCTTAGAAATCGTCATTACAGCTTTGAGTACGCAAATCGAAGAGATCGGCCTGACTCATTCGGAGAGATATCTTGGATTCTTGGGTACTATTTTTCTATTCGTAGGCGCGGCGAGTCTGGGCACCGTTATCCCGGGCTTTGAATCGCCAACAGGTTCCCTTTCCACAACCGCCGCGCTCGCGCTCTGTGTATTCATCGCTGTCCCCTATTTCGGCATTAAAGAACAGGGAATCGGGACATACCTGAAATCCTACATCAAGCCGACCTTTATCATGCTTCCTTTTAACCTGATCAGTGAAGTTTCCCGCACCTTAGCTCTAGCGATTCGCCTTTTCGGAAATATGATGAGTGGAGCCATGATCGTCGGCATATTGCTGACGATTACTCCCTATATCTTTCCTATCGTCATGACTCTGCTTGGCCTGCTGACAGGCTTCGTGCAGGCCTATATTTTCAGCATCCTCGCAGCCGTCTATATAGTGGCCGCCACACGAACCCACAAGGAAAAGACATAGACTGAGGATTTGGAACGATGGACCTTTCTATAACTGATGGAGATAATATGGATGGCTTGACTACTATTGCTTTAGCATCAATTGTAATGGCTGGGCTCACCACGGGTTTTGGAACGATGGGCCCTGCGTTGGCAGAGGGGAGGGCCCTCGCAACCGCGCTTACTTCCTTGGCTCAGCAACCAGACGCCTCAGCTACGATCACACGAACCTTATTCGTCGGTCTAGCGATGATCGAATCGACCGCTATCTACTGTTTCGTCATTTCGATGATCCTGATATTTGCCAATCCATTCTGGAACCTTGCCGTCACCCATGCCATGGGAAAATAGAATATGTTAATCGATTGGTTTACAATCGCAGCACAAGTTCTAAATTTTGTCATCCTCGTTTGGCTGATGAAACGCTTTCTATATCAGCCCATTCTTCATGCGATCGACGAGCGGGAGAAGAAAATCGCTGGCGAGCTCAGCGATGCCGCCGCTAAGGATGCAGCTGCTCAGGTACAAATTGATGACTACACGAAAAGAAATGCAGAGCTTGACCAGCAAAAAGAGTCACTACTGAAAAGAGCGCAGGACGATGCGGCTGCAGAGCTAAATCGCCTCCTCGAAGCAGCCCGAAAAAGCGCAATTGAGCTAAGCACAAAACAGAAAGACGCCATGAAGCGCGAAAAACTCGCCCTTCACCAATCAATTCGAGAACAGATGGGGCAAGAGATATTTGCTCTTGCGCGCAAGGCCATGGGTGATCTTGCGGATGCAAACTTGGAGGAGCATATCGTCGGTAACTTTCTTGAACGCCTAAAAGCCCTCACCGAAGCAGATAAAGATTTATGGATCGATGCTCTTAAAAGCTCATCTCATCC
>JBGSRE010000639.1:0-7574 GCA_041737755.1 Oligoflexus sp. | reverse complement strand
GATCTTTCATTTGTCCCAGGAATCGCTAGAATGTCAGTGCTTCGACATTGAAACTTGAAATTTCATATTCCCCTGAAATCACAAGCTTATTTCTGGTGAAAATTATGAAGAAAGTGTTCGGGTGATCGGCACCATCCGTACTTTCATAATAATATCTTGAATCTCATTCATATGCCGACCGAACAGCTGGACGGTTTCCGAGAAGCTGCTGCCAAGTTTTATTTGCGGAAAGTTGGTGCGCAGATCCTCTTCAATGCTGGCAAATCGCGTACGGTCAATCACCAATTCTCCGATCAGATTGACCAACACATCGAGCCGTTCCAGATCGACTCGAATCGTCGATTGTTCGGTTTTCTTGGCGTTTTTTTGGCCTTCTTTCTTGCCATCGTCATCATGATGATCGGCTGCATGAGCAGTGGCGGCTGGTTTTTCAGCAGAAGACTTGGTCACCGGTGCGGCACTGGCTATTGGCGAAGCTGCCGCTGGTGCTGCAGAAGCTGCTGATTTTGGTAATGGTTTACCTTTGGCGGCAAAGCTTAGAGCCCTAACCACGGAGGCTGTTTCCACTCCGCAAGGACCACCTTCTTTCACTGCCTGCAAAAGGCGGCGCAAGAGATCGATGCCTTGGAATACGGTGTCGATCGTGTCGGAATTGGGGATGAGCTTTTCTTTGCGGATCAAATCAAAGAGGTTTTCCATGCGGTGCATAACCCGTTCGATACCCTTAAAGCCAAACATGCCTGAACCACCTTTGAGGGTGTGTGCAGCGCGGAAAATTTCTTCGATGATCGCTTTATTGGTCGGTTCCTGTTCCAATCTTAAAATAGCATCATCAACGGTTTGCATAAGCTCATCACTGTTCGTGATGAAATCGTTGAGCATGGAAGGATCGCTTTGGAAATCGTTGGGTTCCCATTCGGCGATTTCTTTGAAGTCTTCTTCGTCCTCATGATGACCCGCATCATGCGCCGCTGCAGCCTTGGCCGGTGTAGGAGCACTGGCTTTGGTCGGTGCCGGAGTTGGTTCTTCGTCTTCCATTTCGGCAAGGAGGCGAGCCGCCTCATCATCGCCCATATTTACCGGACTGGCTTTTTTAGTCGCGGCTGGTTTGGGCTTCACTGCTTTCGCTGGGGCTTCTATTTCAGCCAGGAGATTGGCGGCTTCATCATCACTCAGCTCTTCGTCATTCGATGCATCGCCCCCTTCGGCTGTTCCATCCATTTCGGCGAGCATGGCCATGGCTTCGTCGTCGCTTACTTCTTTGGGCTTTTGGGCAGCGGCTTTGGTTGCCGGTGCTTCATCCATTTCGGCGAGCATGGCCATAGCTTCATCATCATCAATGTCCTTCATTGATTCGGAAGGCTTGGAAGCTGTGGATTTTCCTGGAGCCGCTGGAGTAGAATCATTGTCCATTTCGGCCAGCATCATTGCGGCTTCGTCATCATCATCAGAGTCAGTGATGGAGGCAACAGGGGGGGCTAGGGTTTTACCGGCTTTATGGGCCTCTGTCCAATTGGACATCAAATCCAGAAGTTCACGACTTTCGTTGATAAGATAGGCGAGTTCGGCCGTCGGTCGTTCGTTTGGTTTTTGCAAAACGCTCGCAAGCTGCTGTTCGAGCAGCGGCAGAATTTTTTTAACGAGCGATTCGATTGCGGTCTTGACCAGAGCATCCATGCTCCCGCCCCTTCCTTGTCAGCCTTGCTATCCTGCTCTTGGCAGTGCGACGATGAACTGAAAATAACTTTCTTCCAAAGCATCGAATTCCAATGTGCGACCACAATCGCAAATAAAAGTCGGTGCAATCAGTTGTTTGAGTGTACTCAGGTGCTCTTTGACTTGAATGAGTTTGATATGCTCCTGACCGCATTGGCAGTAGTAAGGAGCGAAGAACGATTCGACCACGCCGCCACCGATGGAATTGGGCACCATATTGATTTGATCGATGGAGGACACGCTGCATTCGTAGAAGGTCAGAGATCCCAGCTTTGAAAAATCGGTAATAAGTTGTATCCACTCGCGAATACCGCAGGAATTAAAATTACCAACGTCTTTCAGATGGATACGAATTTTGGGTCGACTGATGCGCGGCACATCCTTCTGCCGAAAGTTTTCATCAATGTCGCCAATCACTGTGTAGTCCACGGTTTCAACGTCTTCGATAATATCGAAGCGCAAGTTGTTGAAATTGATTGTCTTTATTTGTGCCATGGACCTATTCCCGCATTCTTTGGCTAGCTTATCTACTCGAAGGATGGATCGGCAAAAGCTTCGGAAACTTGAGCTCAGGCCTCGGTGCTCAAAGCAATGCTCAAGAATTCTTTGGGTTTTCCTTTGGTTCCTAGCATTTGATCAATCCATGGGAAGGGATATCGAGGCAGGATCAGAAACAGCGGAGGCAGATGATTCCAAAGCTTTTCGGAACCATCCGCCTCATGATCAGTGATTAGTTGGTTTCTGGCGCTTGCGCGCCAGAAACGAATTATAGGTGCAGGCTTGACTTGTAATCGACGAGATCCATCGCTACGCTCTGGATAGTTTCTGGCGCTTGCGCGCCAGAAACTAATTACGCGTTTGCGATAGAAAGGATTTGATGCCTTCATCCAGCTGCTGCTTGATATAAGGCCTCAGATCCGAAACTTTAAGAATGTCATCAATCGAACCGACTTTGAGCGCGCGTTCAACCGTATGAATTTTTTCAAATTCCAAGGCAACCCGTGCCTGATGTTCCAAATGCACAGTTTGATAGATATCATCGTACTGTGTTTTGGTGATCTCGCCTTTCTTTAAGCGAGCCTGGGCTTCTATCACCTGCGGATCGGCAAAAGTGTTTTTCAAAACTTGCCGCGGGAAGACCACGGCGGCAGCTGGTGCACCACCGATTACGGAGGCATAGGTGGCCTCCAATGCGGCAATGCGCATACTGGGATTTAAGGTCTTCGAGAACACGACATACGCGCCCCCGTGATAACGTGCCACCACGATAAACAGCAGTGGGCCTTTGAAATTGACTACCGCCCGGCCGATTTCTGCTCCATATTCCAGCTGCAAGCGCCGCAGGGATTCGGGAGATCCATCGAAACCGGAAAGGTTGGCTAGAATCACCACTGGAAGCTGCTCACTATAGGCATTGATGGCCCGCGCGACTTTCTTCGAAGACAGCGGAAAAAGGGTGCCGCCCGTCCACATATCCGGACCATCGTTCGGGAAATCGCCATAACGCTTCACCGGCCGACTTTCGATCCCGATGAGTCCCACAGGATAGCCGCAGACCTGAGTTTCCCAGATGATGGCTGTTTCTGCATCGCGCATGGTTTGCCAACGTTCCAAGCAATCGATATCCTGATCACGCACAGCATGCATGACCTGCCGCATGTCGAAGGGCTTTTTCCGTTCTGCATTCTGCACGCCCAGAATATCGCCGATGACTTTGAAATTCTGATTCAACTTGTCCTGATAGGGGAAGAGGGCCACATCGCGATCGATCGGATCCTTGCTTGGCAATCGAGTGCCATAAGGCCTTTGTTTGGACACCATAGTAATGCGGTAGTGTCGGAACAGCAGGCGGTAGGCTTCAGCCAGATCCTTGACGCGGAACTGAGCCTGGCCATTGGGAGCCATGATGCGTTCCACACCGCCGATACCAATATTGTCTTCCGCCGACACACTACCGGAGAAATCCAAAGCTTTTTTACCGGTCAAAACCATGGAACCCTGATCGGTCATGATGAGGATGCCCTTGGTATGCATCAGCATAGTGGCCTCTGCATTCCAATAGGATTGGGCACCGACATTGATGCCGGCCACGATCACGTTGACTTCTCCACCAGCCTGAGTGAATTCAATGAGGCGACGCAAGACCCGAGCGGTCCAATCCAAATTCTCGGTTCCCGTTTGCATGTCGATGGCTGCACCCGATGAAACAGGCACCCATTCGACAGGAAGCAGTTCTGCTTCCGCCATATCGATCGCAGCGATCACTCGGCGGCATTCATCCTCGGCCAGAGAACCTAGGTCACGGGTCGGATCGCCGAGGATAATAATGCGTTCGAAGAGTGTACCATCGGCGTCGCGATTTTGAATGCGGCCGAAGACGATGTTGCTATTGTTTTGTCCGGGTGCCCGGCCTTCCACCGCCACCGTTTGCTGTTGGCCACTGGCATCGAACTGAATATCATATTCAAGAAACGAGCCTTGGGGGAATTCCGTGCGTGCTGGATTGGTCAGCATACTGACGACTTCATAGGGATAGGGACTTTGCAAACGCAGCGCGTTCACAACTTTGCTCGCATAGGGATCGAGAGGTTTGAGTAGCTCGCGGGATGGCAAGCGACCGCGCACACTGTACTGAGTGGCAAAATTTTCCACCAGGACTTCGGTTTCGATCGCTCGATTCTGGCGAGTCACTACCTTGGTGTAGATGACCATCTTTTCCAGGCCCAGACCTTCCACCAGTCCGGTAATGCGTTTTGGATACTCGCCGATGTGATCCAGGCGCAATGGGTGGGTGTGGCCAATGTGAACAATGATCCGATTCCAGTAGTAGCTGCGCTTGGTGCGAGCCTGCTGCTCACGAATCACTTTCACCGCTTCAAGCATGCCGTATTCGAACTGGCTGATGCGTTCGATGACCTGTTCATCGTTCAGGTCAATCTTGGATTCTGGCACTTCAATAAAGGCGAATAGACGTTGATCCTTGGCGTTGTCTTTGGCTTCCAGCTTCATCACATGCACATAGCGGCTGTTATAAAGCAGTTCCAAATCAAAGTTGCCAAGGCGAGCGAGGCGCAGTTCTCTATAACGCAGCGGACTGAAGGAGCGTCGACGAATGTCTTCCGACCACTCGTTGTTGCTGTAGTGGAAAGACCGATAGCTATAATCATTTTCGCGGACCAAGGCCAGACTGCAAAGATCGACCGGCAATGGAAATTTCGCGAGGTGATTGCTATACACCATCTCCTGTTGACCTGAACTGCGGCGGACGAAGATCATGCACTCCAGATATTCGCCGGGCTCGTGTTTGAGAACCGATTTCATCCAATCCAAAGACGCGAAGAATTCTTCTTCTTCCAGAACGGTCACAACGCTGAGGATGCTTTGACTTTGCTTTTGGCTTTGCACCTGGTAGAGGAGCTGGCCCTTGTGTTCCAGGAGCTGACCTTTTTTGAAGATCCGATCACGGTTAACCCGTTTGGTCAGCAGCTCAAGAATGGTCTTAGCCTTGGGTGAACGTTTGTCATAAAGCGAAACGAGATAGCTGACGATCTGATGGCCGGATTCAATAATATCTGCCAGCAGTTTCGGATCTTTGTTCCCGCCTTCAAGAACTGGTTCGATGATCTTAACCAACTGCTCCTTACGCTGGGTTTGCATCTGCTCCTGATACAGCCGATCGACCAGCTCGTAGCGAATAAAGACCGCGGCATCGACCAGCGCACTGCTCTGGCGGCCGACATTGATAAGTTCACCCAAAAGATCGGCGAAGCCACCCTTGTCGGTGAACTCTCTTGCATCCGTGAACAGCTTTTGCAAGGTCAAAAGACTCTGACGAATCAGATCCATGGTGTGACGGCTTCCCGCCTGGGCCTTGTAAAGATGGAAGAGAGCCCTGGTAGTGGCGTCATAGTCCTTGCTGTCGGCCCATGGATAGAGGCGAATGGCCTGTTCCAAACGCTTCAAAAAGCCTGTTGGCAGGCCTTTTTCTCGATCCTCGCGCCGCATCAAATAATGCATGAGGCATTCATAAACATCGGTGCTGCGAGCTCCATCCCCATCACTGTGGTCGTTCTGAAAGAGTTTCTGAACGGTGATAAAGGTACTGAGAGATTTCACTAAAAGATTGGCAAAGGCTGGTTTGTAACTGGGAAACTCGCTGAGGAAATTTTCGATCTTCTGCAGAGCGGTACCGACCGGCTTGACAAAGTCATAGCCAATGAAGATGGCTGAATAGTCGCGGGCCAGATGAGTCCATGCTGTTTGCTGTTCATCAGCGGTGGCAGGTGTTTGGGGGATGGCAAGACGCGAATAGTCGATAACTGCCGCGATCTCTTTGTCGCCGCCTTCCTTGCTCTGACGATTGCTTTCGGTTTCCAAATCCACCAGGGATTGACCGGCCGCGACCTGTTCACCAGCTTTGACATTGATTCCGGTGACCGTGCCTGCTTCGGGGGCGGTGACTGCCATTTCCATTTTCATGGCTTCCAGAGTCAGCAGCAAATCGCCTTTTTTAACTTTCTGACCTTCTTGAACATCGACGGTAAGAACCACGCTGGGCGAAGGAGCTGCTATCTTGCCACCCGTTTCAAAGGGCAGCATATAAGGAATGCCTTCCACTTCGCACTGCAGAGCGTTGGTCCGAGGTACGATCTGCAATTGATACTTGCGACCGCCAGTTTTGAGGACAATTTCGTGGCCCCAGTTGACATATTCCACTTCCACAGTCTTGCCGTCGATGCGGATATGATAGATCGGTTCGCCGACGGCTTGAACGTGAATTTGATACTTATGACCCCGCAAACTCATCGATAATTCCATGCCCAAATCTGGCATCTGCCGGGGCGAACCGTAACGACGAACTTTTTCTGTGAAGTTATCAAATTCGTAGCGGTATTTTTGTTCGTACTGATAGATCACCGCAGCAAGCAGGGCCACATCCCACTGATTTTTGCCATTCTTGCGTTCGGGGCTGGCGAGGAAGCCCTCCACGAAATCGGTCTGTACTCCACCGTGTTTGATCTGGGGCGAAGCCAGAAGCTCTAGGAGGAAACCTTGGTTGGTGGTGCCGTTCTCGATTTCAATCTGCAATTCACTCAGGGCTCTGGTTAATCGAGCCATGGTCGCGGCTCGGCTGGGACCATAAGCGATAATTTTGGCAATCATGGAGTCGAATTCGCGAGGAATGCGGCTGCCCCATTCAAAGCCCGAGTCAATCCGAATACCTGGCAAGTTGGGTGGTAGAAAGCGGAGGATGCGGCCCGGTGTGGGGGCAAATTTCTGATCGGGATCTTCGGCGTTAAGGCGTACTTCGATCACATGACCACGAGGGACCTTTTCGATGTCGTTGAGCACTTCTCCCATCGCGGTGCGAAGCTGCAAATGCACAAGGTCCACCTGGAACAATTCTTCGGTGATGGGGTGTTCCACCTGCAGCCGCGTGTTGACTTCCATAAAGAAAGCTTCACTACGGTCGATGTCGTAAAGATATTCAACGGTACCTGCGCCATGATACTCGGCGGCCTTCAAAAGACGGGCTGCCGAAGCTTCAACCTCTTTCATCCGTTCCGAAGCGAGGTGAGCGGGCGGTGTCTCTTCAATAATTTTTTGATTGTTTCTTTGCACGGAACAGTCACGGACACCAAAGGTGTGAACATTGCCGTGATAGTCAGCCAAACACTGGACTTCCAGGTGGCGACCGCGCACCACCAGAGCTTCCATGAAAATGACCCGGTTGCCAAAGAAGCGAAAAATTTCATCAGAAACGGAGCGGAATTGCTGGGGCAGTTCGTCCGGCGTAAATACTTTGCGAATACCGCGGCCGCCCCCCCCGTTGGCCGATTTCAAGATGACCGGATAGC
>JBGSRE010000631.1:0-13054 GCA_041737755.1 Oligoflexus sp. | reverse complement strand
ATAGGCGTTGTCTTGTTTGGTGTTGGTCAGTTCTTTAATTTTTACCACCATAAATTATTGGCTGACTTACGCAGCGGTGAGACGGGCTACGCGATTCCAAAAGGTGGTTTGTTTGATTGGGTAACGGCTCCTCACTATCTGATGGAGCTAAGCGCCTGGCTGGGCATTGCCCTGATGTCTCGGCATTTCGCGGCCTTTTTGATTTTTGCTTGGACCTGCAGTTACTTGTTTGCCAGAGCGGCTCGCACCCATGAATGGTATCAAGAAAAGTTCGTCGATTATCCCAAGGATCGTCGCGTCATCGTTCCATTTATTCTCTAAAAAACTTTAGAAGGTGTTGCAGAATGAAGGAGCAGCCCATGGCTGCTCTACTTCGTTGATGTTCCGATCATGGACGACTGAGAGTGAGTCGGGCCAGAGCCCCCAAAAAATCCCGGCGCGGAAAGGGAGTTTGTTCGGCATTGGCCATCGGGATGCCCATGGGGATTGCGATTCCGAGATGATGTTGCCAGAGTGCTCCGATATACCTTGCGCGGTAGGGCTGCTGTGCCGGGTTCAATTTTTGATGCAGAGTGGGTAGGAACAAACCTCGATGCAGCGGCACGAAACCATCATTGATTTGGAAGCCGCTGCCTTTATATAACTGATAGTAGCTGCTGCGACTTAACTGCAAATCAGCGGAAGAAGGACTATAGCAAAGCGCATTGCTGCCTTCAGGCTGCACCTTGTCGACTGTGGAGGCATCCATCATCGTCGCTCCGACGGCGATATAATCCAGCCGACTCGGCAAAGTATGGGTTTGAAACCAAGTCTGCATGCTCTGGGTCGACATCACGTCGGTACCCTCGATAACTTTGGCGACAAAAAGCTTAAAGCGATCGACATTTTCACAGTATTGGCTTACTGGTCGAGCGAGGCGAAACAAATCCTCAAAAAGCAAAGCTTTTAAAACCCCCCAACTCATGCGCAGATCGATCAGACCGGTTTGAATTCCTTCCAACGCCAATTCTTCAGGTCCTGCCAAACCACCACCATCCTGCACTATGGCCCCGATCGATTGTTTCCACAGCTTGGTATTGCCATGAATTTTTTTGCGTCGCTGCAAAAAAGAATCTGTCGCTTCGCAGGACTGCAAATCCTGCGCAAATCCCAAAAGATCAGCCAGGGGATTGGGGACTGTTGAGTCGGCGAGAGTTGTGCCAAACAAGGGGCCACTCAAGGAAATCATACCAGCGATTTTAAGGGCCCAAGGATCTTGACCACTCGCCTCAAGCTGCGGCAGGCGGGAGAGTATCTCCATGGCCACGTTCGCCCCGCGGGAATAACCAAGCAGATAAATCGGACCTTCCAGTGGCATAATCTGCTGCAATTGTCTGATACGAGGAATGATACGATCGGCGTTGTCTGCCAGTTGTCCGATGGATTCTAAGGAGCCTAGGGGATGCTGAATGACAAAGATATTCGCCGCTGACGTTCCATCCGCTTGATCGAGACTCGCCGCTTGAATCAAGGAGGTGATAGGGCTCTGCACCTCACGGCCTTGCATAACGCTGTAATGAGGGCCCGTTTGCAGGCTCTTAGCGGCAGTGGAGACTTTTTTCAGCCATTGCACTTTCAATTGACTGGGTTGTTCCAGGATGTCGCTGAAAGGGGTAATTGCTGCCAGCTCGGCGACGTAGCCGGGTAGGATGATAAACGTCGGCCGCTCTTTACGGGGCTGCACTGGCGGCGGAATACGCCTCGTTTCGCTGCTTTTTAAAATAGCTGTGGGCAGAAAGTTGACCGCACCCAAGTCGCAGTCGGCAATCGTTTCAGCCTGCTTCTCGCAGTTATCAATAAAGTCCTTGAACAATTGTGGAAAAGTCAGATGAAGCTGGGAGATCTGCTGCGCTGTATAGCCCGAATTTTCCAATTCTGAACCATAAAGGGATCGGAAGAGTCGATCGTCGTCGCGCAGTCCAGACTCGATAGCGAAAGCGGAAGCTGCACTTCCTAAAACATAAAGTACCACTAAGTGGTAAACCGATAAAAGTCTGCAACGCATAACAAGAGCCCTCTCAGGAAATTATCGAAACTCTTAGAAAGACGAATTCTTAGCTGGCATGTCTAGCGACTCGAGTTTTCAGCTGTTCGACCTTTATAGGATCTGCAGCGTTTTTTTTCCAACAAAATGTAAGCTGAAAAAAATCATGAGTTTCGCAAAGATGACGTAGATAAAACCTACGAGATGTTTTCATGGATCCTCATCAATTTGGGTTATTACCCAGATATGCCTCGGCTTCTGCGGTGACCGTCAAGCCATTTGACGGCTGTCAGGATTCAGCTGTTTACCATCTTTGAGCAGAGATGAAGGCAGCTTAGCGGCTTTGAGACGAACGTTCCCCTGATCTTTCTCAATAAGTACCCAGGCTAAGCAAGCAAATTGTATGCAATTCATCGCTGGCCGATTTCTTGCTCGAGATGCTCCCGACTGGCCTGACGAACATCATAGAGGAACTTTGGATATGTTGAGAAAAATTGCTTTGGGGATTGCTTGTCTGACCCTGACTTTTGCCTGTTCCGACAATTTTCGGGATACCAAGCGCACAGATAAAACCGATCGAACAACCGAACTTGCAAAAAATCCGGAGCTTTCCACTTTAGAAGCGGATGCTGCATACGGAAAATCGGGCAAGGGTGAGGATAAGGGCGGCAAGGGTTCGCCCACCAAGTCAGACAATCCTGGGCAAAGTGATGACCCCTCGCAGAGTGGTCGAGTCGACGATAAAATGGACTATTCCAAGCTAGAGACTGGACTCTATTGGTTCGGCAGCGGCGGACGCTTCCAGAAAGCGGATTCCACTCGCCCCAGTTCCTACTACAATCCTGCGAAGCCCACCCTTATCTATGTTCACGGCTGGCAGTTCAATTCCATTGCCGTCAACTTTTACGAAACTACGGTACGCACTGTCGTCAGTAACGAGCCGATCGACCTTGCCAAGGCGTGGATCGATCAGGGTTGGAATGTCGGTATCTTTCAATGGACCCAGTTTGCTGACGATGAGCTAGGACTTGTCGAACGCAAGATTTGGGATGCTTCGGTCATGACTTGGCTTGCTAAAGATGGAGTAAGGCGTCCCTTTGCCGCAAAGTTGTCGGCATCTGAGCTTTTCCACCAGGCTTATCTTCTGGCGATGAAGGACCAGAAAAACCCTGAGATTCGGCTTGCCGGCCATTCGCTCGGCAGCCAAATGGCAAGTATACTCAGCAAGCGGCTTACGGACGATGCGGTCGCGGGTCGTTTGAAGAAAGAGCTTCTACCGAAACGGGTGATCCTTATGGATCCCTTTATGACTGGCGGTCCTAAAGACTATCTGCAAGCACAAGCTAATAGCGCAGTGATGGCGAGCTATGCACGAGAATATACCGAGAAGGGCAGCATGAGCTTAGAAATCTACCGCACTTCTTTGCTTTCGCTCTTGCCTCAAGCAGATCCGCACCTCGATCTGATATCCTTATCTGCTTTCCGCAACGTAGCCAATGACAGCCTCTACAAGCCCGACGATCAAGCTGGTAAACACGGTTATGCCGTTTCCTATTATCTTTGGTCGATGGCTTTCAAAAATTATGTTTCGGCCGCCGCTGCCCCTGAGGCTGATCCAGCACTGCCAAAAACCTGTATATCGGCGGTTTCGAGCCAGAGCGAAATTCAAGCCTTGATGCGTTCGCGTCAGCAGCAGAAAAGCACTGATAACTTGACTCGTGAACCCAATGACGATCCTTGTACTTGGGAGCCTAAGGGTTCCTTGTAAGAAGTGATCTATTCCTCCGCTGGGGCGGTGCTATCACCCACGGTGAAGCACCGCCCCAAAGCCGTCTCGGTCAAGCCAGGCTATTTCCTCGCAGCATCTTCCGCTTCACCGCATTAAAGCTTTAGCACTTTTAATAAAGCCACTCAGTCGACACCGTTAGCTCTTGCGTAGAGGCTAAGCGTCCGGTCCTGATTGACGAACAGGATAGCGCTGGAGTAACGTTCTCAGTTGGAGACGGCGGGCCGTGATTGGCGATTCCGGTCTATGGGGCAGGTCTGGCCTTGCTGAGTGGCAAGAGTTCTGTCCGCAGTGTTTTTAGTTTTTGGATCTCGCGGTATGGGTAAGTTTTATCAAGCGCAAGGGGTACCTGATGAATGTGAAGGCAATTGGCAAACTTTTTCTAGGTTCGCTATTATTCTCGACTCTGCATCTGTCCTGTGTTTCGCAGCCTGTCAAGTATCCAACCGTCGATTCTGTTGATATTGAGCGATATATGGGCGATTGGTATGTTCAAGGTCATACACCGGTATTTTTCGATAAAGATTCGACCGATCAGGTGGAGTCTTATAAACTCCAGCCAGACGGCTCCATAGCAACCCATTATTATTTTAAAAGAGATGGCGAAACTCATAACTATCATCCGCACGCGACTGTGTATGACAAGGTTACCAAGGCCCATTGGAAAATGCAGTTTTTGTGGCCATTTACCAGTGATTTTCTGATCGTACGTCTGGATCCTGACTATAAACACACGGTGGTAAGTGTACCCGACAAGAAGCAAATTTGGGTGATGAGCCGCAGCCCACAAATGACCGAAAATCTTTATCAGGAGATTGTCGACGATCTCGCACGGGACAACTATCCCGTGTCGCTCATCAAAAGGGTGTCGCATGGAAACGCCAAGCCTTTGCCAAATTCGCCCTAGGAGGCCGGCGCTAAAGCGCCTCGGCCTCCTCCGTGCCTAGCCGCAAAGCGGCGGGTGCCCGTGCCTCTGCCCGTGCCCATTCCCGCCAGCAAGAGCTTAGGCCGCTACCGAATCCGCAGAACCATCGAGATTCTCGACTCGTTGGAACATAGTCTCGGGCAGTATGAGAACGAAATGGGCTGTAATAGTTTTGAGTTCCTCACTTTGAGGCTGATCGAGCTCGATTTCAAAACTACCATTTGCCTCTTCCATATAAGTCCGCGCTGCATCCAGTCCCACCCCGCGCCCTGAAATTTCGGTGACGCGGTCGGCCGTTGAAAAGTTAGGAGCAAGAAGAAAGTCAAGCAAACGCCGGCGAGTGACTCTTTCTTCTTCGGATAGCCAGCCCTTTTCAATCGCTTTGCGGCGAATCTTTTCAAGGTCGATGCCTGCTCCATCATCGGAATAGTCTATGCGCAGCTGTCCGTGGAAAAGTGATAAACGGAATTTCAGGATACCAGCCGCTGGTTTGCCCTTTTGCTCCCGAATTTCAGGCATTTCGATACCATGGTCGATAGAATTACGGAGCAGATGGGTGAACACATAGTTAACAAGTTCATGGACCTCTCGATTGAGAGAGAATCCAGGGTCAATGAAACTTATCATGGGGGCTTTCTTTGCCAAACTTCGAGATAGCTGGTCAAGTCCGGCCAGTTGCGATTCAAGAACTTTATCCAGTGGGGTGTAAGCGACTTTATAGAAGAGTGATTTGATTCGTTCAAACCGCGACTTGTCGGCAGCTTGCAGCAGCTGAAAATCGATATCTCGAATATTGCGCAGATTTTCTTCAAATTGCGCCCTGTCGATAAGCAGGTACTTTTGATCTTGGCTGGCACTGCGACCGAGTTTTTGCCGATTGATAATTAACAGCTTGCTCAAAAGACTTCGAATCTGTTCGGCATCAGCCAAGAGAATGGCGCTATCGAAGTTTTCTCCTAACTTCATACGTTTGTATCGATCCTCGGCAATATGCACGAGGTTGGTGACCTGGCGCATATTGTAAGTCCGCATCATGCCTTTGATAGTATGCAAATTCCTGTAAAGACGGTCGATAAACGATTCATCCAGCTTGTCGACTCGAGCGAGAAGGTCCCGATTCGCGTCAATTAGGTGTTCCGCGGATGCTATCATGGACTCAAAGCGCTCTTTTGGAACATTAATGATGTCAGCGATCAGATTCAATTCGTAGGCTTGATCTTCAGCGGCGATACGCAGACGTTTGACTTCTGTCACATCACGCAGAACGAGTAGAACTTTTTCGGTTCGGCCAGCAGCCACCACCGGGCTCCAATCGAGTTCAAGGATATGCGCATTTCCCTGAGTGTCAAGTCGAGTGATTTCGATGGGAAGGGCTTCTTGATTGAGTTCGAAAGCCAAGGGATCTTCGCCTATGATCATCGACAGAGCATTCTTGGCTCGATCGAGACGATCGGCGTCCAAATCAGTTTTGGCCAAACAAACATCGATGACATTGCCGGCCTCTGTTTTGTCGATGCCAAGCATGCTTTCCAGGCTCTTGGAATGCTCAGGGGCCATCCCTCCATCAGGACTATTGACGGCCAGTATTCCTTGCCGAATGTTGGCCAAGATCGAGACGATATCGCGAGTTTTTGCTTCAACTTTTTGCTCCAAAGTTTCCGAATATTCCTGCAGGCTCAGGTTCAAAACCTTAATTTCGCTTTGTTGAAGCTGCAGTGCGCTGTTCTTGACCAAGAGTTCTTCACCCATGATCTTGGTCTGCTTAAATGAGTGAGCAAATCGTTTGCCGACGATGAGGGACTGAAAGATAATGAACACAACCAGACTGTAATGCCCTAGGTAAACAAAGTCATAGACCTGGGTGGCAACACAAAAATCATTGCCAAGACCCAAAAACAAGGTAAACAATCCAAAGACACCAAGACCGCTCCCCTGCACTCGGGCCAAAGCCGCCCGGAAATTAGCAAAGCAGCAATAGAGAAAAAGAACTAAGGAAACCATAGTTGGATAGACCCAGTTAAACTGGGCGTAGTTGATCGAGTAGAGGATAGAGCTGATCACTTGAACAACGATAATGAGCATATAAATATGCGGCAGGTATCGAAAAACCTGTTTGGGATAAGTGCTTCGCATGAAGAGTCCCAGAAACAAACCACTGAGCGATGGCGCAAAAGTGAGCCCAGCTTGGTTCACTTGAAACCAAAAATAGCTTGGTCCGTCAAGAATTTGAAAAAGGTAGCCCTCCGTGGAAGTGTAACGCCAAGCCAAAAACAAGGCAATCGTAGCAATATAGAGACTGCTTTTCTCGTCAGGTCTTTGGGCGAAAAGAGCAAGGTTGAAAATTCCCATAAGAGCAAAAAGACCCAAGGTAAAGGAAACTTCGAAAAAATGTCTTCGGGCGGTCTTGACCAGATTTTCTGCTGGGCCGATCACAATCCGGGTGTAATGTCCGTAAGGATAAATTACTCCCTTAAAGTAAGGATAGGAATTGACTTGAATCAAGAGGATACCGTCACCGTTAACAGCGGGTAAACGGATGGCGTTGTTGCCCGAGTACACGTGCAGTCGCTTGCTAGGAATATGATCCACATGGCCAAGCTCGGCCAATGGATATTGCATATCTGTCGATGGTTGATAGAACAGAAAGCGATGACTATGCAGTGCCATGAACTCCAGAAATAGAGCGAGTGGTTTTTCGGCATTGAGGCCCTTGATAGACAAGCGGTATGTGCGTTGGTACTTGCCAGACTGGGGAGTTTTTTCAAAGCCTGGCGGAGTCGGCATGGGAATACTCGTCCAGGCTGTGCTGGGCAGGAGATTGGCTTGGTGGCCGTCAACTAACTGATCTTCGGCGCTCAACCAATTGCCATCCAGCGAGACCCGACTCTGTCCATCCCAGTTGCTAAGGTCCAGAACGCCTTGTTCGACCTGAGTCGCTGCTTTAAGGTTAAGCGACCAGAGCAGCATTAAAAGTGTCAGCAGAAATGATCGGATCATGGCTGTCCTCCCTTATGGACTTAACGGAGAAAGCAGTCCCGAACCGAGTCCCTCGTCCCTATGCTGAGCTCATAGCAGCGTCGTAATTAGCGTAAGTATTTAATATATTAGTAATAAGTAGAATTTTGATAGTCCATACTTTCAATAAAGTACAAAAGAATTGCGAAGAACGAGCCGCTATACAGAACGGCAAGGTCCTGGCTTGTCGCAATCAAATCGTTGTGGGGCTATCGTTTGCGAGGAATGCTTGTTCCTGAGGACTGAACTCTAGCTTTATGATTTCGATCGCCTTCCACTGGAGGAAATACATGATCGCTATCCGACTCTGTCTTGCCCTGCTGCTCGGCTTTTCACTGCCACTTTATGGGGCAATGCAGATCCTTCCTGGCCAGAAAGGGCAAGTCGATGCTAAAGACTTAGTCAAAGAAAATGTTTACCGTTTGAGCGGAGATTGGGCCTATTTTCCCAACGAAACCCTGTCGCCAGAAGACGTGATCAAGGACCCTCAGGGGGTTATGGCTCGCTCGCATACCTTGCAGCCTGGGGTTGGCTTCACTGATGGGGCGGAACCCCTTATGAAGAGCTCGTTGGGCTTTGCCACCTATCTACTCAAGATAGATAATCTGCCGCTTGGCCATTGGGCATTATGGGGCCTATCGGCCTGGACCAGCTCTCGGGTTTTCCTCTTCGATGCCGAAGGCAAGGGCGCTGAACGACCCGTTATAGAATTGGGAAAATTTTCGATCGTACCCGAAGAAAATCTTCCGCAGGTGACCACTCGAGAACTAGTTAGCTATGAAGTCCGGGCCAAAACCTCGCATTACGTCATCATTCAAGTGGCCAACTTTCATCATGCTTGGGGCGGTCTGTGGTCAGCCCCGGTGCTAGCCAGCTACAAGACGGCTCTGGTCGTCTATGCAGACAACGATAGAATGAACTATCTGCTCATCGGTATTTCTGCTTTTGTGAGCTTCTATTCGCTGGCACTCTTTCTGAGACGTCGTTCAGACTTGACTAACCTATTTCTTTGCTTGTTTGCCGGCGAACGCGCGCTTCGTAATTATTGGTGGGCTAACTATGGCTTTGACTGGTTGGGGGATTTGACTGCATCCTTTGAGCTCGACTACAAATTGGTGTGGTTTTTTTGGATGCCCAGTGCGATCTTTATGTTTTTATTCTATCGAGCGGCCTTTCCTAGGCAAATGTCGAAGCTATTTATCAAAGTATTTGCTGCATTTGCTTTTATTCCCTATCTTTTTGTCTTAATTACACCGTCCATAGTCCATTTTTCTTTCGCAAGGCCCTACTATACTCTGCTACTGCCGGCCGTCGGATTAGCTTGTATTCGGGTTGTCTATCGTGCATTGCGAGCTAAGGAAGAGGGATCCGGATGGCTGCTCACCGGTGTCTGTATGATTGTTTGCGGATCCTTGCTGGATGTCGCTTACACCTATAACCTGATACTGACGACCTATAATAACATTACAGGTGTGTCGATCGTTGGCTTTCTCGTTTGCCAGGCACAGATCATCTCTCAACGATCGGCCACTGCTTTTAATCAGGCAGAGCATTTATCTAAAGAATTAAAAACCGAGGTCAATCGACAAACTCGTGATATCAAGTCGATTCTGTCCACGATTAAGCAAGGAATTTTCAGCATTCATTCGACTAAAGACCCAATTGATCCCCAGTATTCAAAACACCTTGAGCAGATCATTGGCGTTTCAAGTGTTGAAGACCAAAACCTACAGTTGCTGCTGCTGGATCGATCGGACCTCAATTCCGATGAAAAAGCCCAGATTGTGTCCTGCTTGGATGCAAGTTTACGCGAAGATCTCTTAGGTTTTGAACTCAATCAAGGCAATCTCCCGAAGCAGTTGAACTATAAGGAAGCTTCAGGTACGGTCAAGATTCTGGAAGTGGATTGGGCGCCAATGCTCGATGCGGATCAAACGATTGAGAAGATCCTAGTCAACCTGCGGGACGTGACGGAAATACGTCTCTTGCAAACCAAAGCAACGCAGCAAGAAGAAGACCTAAAAATCCTGATAGAACTCATTAATATTCCCGAAGATCGATTTCATCGATTTATTACCAAAGCATTAGACTATTTGATTCAGAACCGTCAGCTTTTGAGCGCTTCGAGCTCACCTAAACCTGAGATCCTCAAGCAGCTGTTTATGAATATGCATACGATTAAAGGCACTGCGCGCACCTATTTGCTCAGAGCTATAGCCAATGCCAGCCACGAGGCCGAAAATAGATATTCCATGATCCAGCAAGGCAAGTCGGAATGGGAAGAACAGTCGCTGCTTCAGGACTTAGATCGAGTTGAGCATTTGATCGAACACTATCGAAGTGTAGGCAAAGATAAACTAGGTTGGCAGTTGTCGGAACGTCTGATTAAGCTACCCGCTAAAACGCTCGAAAATGTCATGCAAAATCTCAATCAAATCGCTGAAGAGTACCTCAACCCCAAACAAAAATCGCAAATTAATGCGGCTCGATCCATGCTCGTTCATTATGGGTTTGTTCGTCTGCAGGATGTGATTGATGAAGCCTGTCGAGGCCTTGATTCTATTGCGCGAGACTTGGAAAAACCCAACCCAAGAATTGAAGTTGAAGCGCCCATCATTGTTATGAAGGACGAAGGCGTTAATACGCTGCACGGTATACTTATCCATATGCTGCGGAATTCTCTCGACCACGGAATTGAAGTGACGGAGATTCGCGAAAAGAAAGGCAAGAAGCCAGTAGGGACCATTTTTATCAGTTGCCAAACGTCTCTGGATTGGTTGACTCTTTCGGTCTACGACGATGGCAAGGGCCTGGACCTAGAGGCGATCAAACAGCGAGCCATGGCAAGCAATCTGATGGAAGCAAATCGCAGCTATTCACCTCAAGAAATTGCCGAAAAAATCTTTGAATCGGGACTATCGACCAAAGACGGTATCAGCGAAATTTCAGGCCGTGGTGTCGGATTAAGCGCAGTATTGAAATATGTAAGGGGGGTCGGTGGCAATGTTCGCTTGCTGTTGGCTGGAGCCGATAATCCAAAAGCAGTGAAATTTCACTTTGAAATTGATTTGCCCTCTCGATTCTGGTTTCCGATCGAGCCCGGCAATGAATTTGATGAGCGGCGGGAACGTGCGGCTGGATAGATAGCCAGAACGAAAAATTGGGGTCAATCTTGATCCGGTATTTTTAAGTCATCGGTCAGCTCCCAAACCAGAGGATCCCTGGCCTCCAGCAAGCCCAGGATCTTTAAGGGTTGCCGGAGGCCAGGGATCCTCTGGTTTGGGAGCTGACAAAGACCGTAGATACCAGAAAAATAAATTGGGTTAGGTCGCAAGTCACACTCTGGTTTGGGAGCTAACCGAGGACTTAAGACTAAAGGTTCAAGATGGGACCCAATGTTTCAATCTGGCTGTCTCAGCTTGCTGGCGCCTGCGCCCTAAAAACTAGCCAACCCGTGTCTGCTGCAAAATATCAAATTTCTCGGCCGAAGGCGCTTCTACCCATGCCTTGCGCGGCAGGTAGAGATGTAAGGCGAAGACCACATGCTGACGATTGATAGGATCAGGCTCCAACTCGATTTGCACTTTGCCTGATCCTTCTTCTAAATAGGACTTCACGGCACCCATCCCCACACCTCGACCCGAGATTTCGGTCACCTCGTCTTTGGTCGAGAAGCCCGAATGAAAGATCAACATTGCAATGTCAGTATCACTTATAGTGGCATCTTCAATCAACGAGCGCTGCAGGCCAATCGTTCGAATACGTTCCAGATCCAAACCTCTGCCATCATCTTGAACAGAAATTTTCAAATACATGGTATCGTCGCTCATTTCGATAAAAATGTTACCCGTATCGTGTTTGCCTGCCTGCTTACGTTCCGTATTTGACTCCAAACCATGGTCCATAGAATTGCGGAATATATGAGTCAATACGCTATGAATCTTATCGGCCCACTCATCTACCAGGAGATAACGATTGGGACTGATCGTCAGCTCAGGGGATTTTTTACCGAGATCACGGGCTATGGAATCAAGCCCTCGCGCAGCTTCGGCAATAATGTCGTTTAATCCTGTGTAGCAGTTTTCCAGAAGTCGAGTCCCGAGGAAGGCTAGCTTCGATCTGCCTTCGAAGGAGTGAACTTCACTGTTGAGACCCTGGAGAATGGGCAGGAGTTTGATTAGATCTTCGCGCTTTATTTTAACGACCTGCTTGCCAAGGTTCCAATGCAGCTTATGTTCGGCGACTTCTTGATAATGCTGCAGAGTGATCTGTAGAGTTTGCACATCCTGCAGCATTCGCTTCGAGTCCCAGATTTCTTTGCCTTTGATAAGATCGGCTAAGAATTGCTCCGCATCGTGGGATTGAGCCGCGAGTGCCTTAAATTGATAGGTTCGCGCGATACCCTTCAGCGTATGAATATTGATAAACATACGCTTGACGATCTGCTCGGATCCGGTGGGATTTATTTTAATGAAAAATGTATTTTCGTTCAGATATTCCAAAGATTTCTGCAAAAATCTAGCGAATCGATCTTCTGGGACTTTGATAATTTCTTGCAGAAGAGTCAGCTCTCGTTGACTTGCTTCGGCTTCAATCCGCAGATTCCGTACTTCTGTCACATCACGCGCACAGACCAGAATCTTCTCCACCCGATTCTGCATATCGAGAATGGGACTCCAATCTACTTCCAAAATCTGAGCCCGAGACCCAGGCTTTTGCAGAATAATTTCATGCGGAAAGCATTCTGCATTGAACTCAAAGTTGATCGCATCTTCGCCCAGACAAGAATCCATCGCCGCATGGAGCTGGGCCTTTTGATCGGAACTCAACTGTGACTGTTTCAATAAAATCTCATCGACTGCCTGGCCTTCCAGTTGAGTTTGACCCATCATGACCCGCGTAAAGGGGGAAAATTGAGGACCGATTAAATGGCCTGGATTAATGAGTGTGAATATACCCTGCTTGATATTGTCCAATATGGATCGAATATCGCGCGTCTGCCGATCCACTTCTTTCTTTAGCTCGCGACCTAAATGCTCGGACTTGCGGAATGCTTGGACAAAGCGAGCTGCCACTATTTGACTTTGAAAAACCACAAAGATGACCAGACCAAAGACCATCGCGTTGAGCGGAGCCTTGATAAGTTCCAAGGCTCCTAAAAACTCGAGAAAGGTCCCAATGATGGGCCCAAGCATTCCCAGAAAGCTTACCGTTCCTCCGACCTCGGAAGCCAGCAGCACCCGAGTGATAAGAATAGCCGTTACAAACATCGATAGACCGCCTAAATAGTTTCTGGCGCTTAAGC
>JBGSRE010000596.1:0-3015 GCA_041737755.1 Oligoflexus sp. | reverse complement strand
ATTTCAAGATCAGGGATCCCCGACGTGCTTCGCACTGGGGATGACTCATCTCGCCTAACCGTCATGCCCAGCGAACAAAGTTCGCGTCGGGCATCCGTAATCTCAGCGCAAACACTTGACAAAACGACAGTGTTTCCAGATGTCAAATAGACACAACAAAATCACTTCGACGTTTTCTTCCCTACGCTTTTCTGTTCATATTTTGCACACTTAGCTTTCGCTTTTTCTAGTCTTTAACCACGTCAATTATATCAGACTGCTTGCGCAGAATAAAGTTATCCACAACTCGAGCCCTCTTTCTGTGGATAACTTTATTTCGCGTCTCGGCAGTCCGTTTTTTCAAAGGCAAACTGTATAAATTTTAATCAAGTTACCGTCGACCCCTCTGAGGGGATTAAATATGCATGCCTATATAGCGCGATATTTTTTCACCCCGCATTTGAGGTGATCATCCCTAGCTTTTTACACAATCTTGTGAAAGACCGTTCCTCTGATCGAATGAGACGATTTATTCTTGCAGATGAATGTCGGCAGATCGCTTGGTTTTTCTCTAGGTTCGAAATCACCGTTGACTCGAACAGATGAACAATCGTTCCAGTCATTCCTTCGAATTAATGAAACACTTGAAGCTCATGGGTTTCAGCCAGTCCTTGCTTGACTCGTAAGGCAGCATTTAAAACCGTATTCACGCCCAGCCGTCCTGTGAAGAGATAGAGTTCCCGAATGCCTGTCCGGGCAAGTCCTATGAGGATGTCTTCGAGCAGAAGCCGGCTGCTTTCTTGATCCTGTGGGTCGACACCAAAATAGACCCCAATGCGATTGGGGCGCAGGGATTCAACGGTTTTGATGATCAATGCTTTGGCTTCGTGGCGATCTTTTTTACAAAGGGTGTCTGGCACTAAATAGAACTGCCGAACATTTTCCCCGCTGCTATCGGAAAGCATGAGCGCTTGCTTCTCATTCAGACCCTGTTCATTCAAGAGATTGAAGACATCTTCAATACGATCGAGTTTGAAGACTTCTTGAGCCCCAGCTTTTCCAGGCCTATAGAGCCCAATCCATAGAGGGCAGTCGACTCTATCATCTGGTCTGGTGATAAACAGCGAGGTGAATTCGGTGTCTATAGGAGTATTTCCCTGCTGCCCTTCGATCGAATGAGCGCCATTCAAAGTTTGAGCTGAAGGTGCCATGGGGGGATTTCCTTTTGTTGGAGGTCTCTGGGATTTTAACAACTCCTGGCAGATTCCACCAACAATATCGGAGTTCATCTTGCTCCTGAGAGAATCTCACCTATGAGTCAAGGGAATAAGAAAGGTCCCCAAGACATAGATCTCATGGCCTGGAGCCGTCGGCTCTTCGGCTTCCCCAGTTGATAAAGCAAAGCTACGCATCTTATCAGAAACGACGGCTAATCGGTCTGGACTCATTGTGAAATAGGAGTTGTAGTAAAAGCGCTTTTCGATCGGCAAGTGTTCCAAACTCCAATCAGCTTGCTGAAGGGTTTTCTTATGAATACTTCGAATCTCATAAGCATTACCTTGGTTACCTAATTCAAGATAGCGAATGCTGCTCTTAGGCCCTTGTGCCGAAGGCTCCAACCAACCGAGTGATTGCAACTCGTTAATCATGTGTTTCAGAGTATCCATAGAGACATTGAGGCGCTGGCAAAGGGCTTCGTTGGTTTTCAGCTCCCCTTCAATCTTCAGAAGTAAGGTCAATGAAAAGGTTGCCAAAGACCATCCGTCGACCATGCGATGGGGAGCATCGCTTGGGGTGTAGAGATACTTCAGCCGAAGCTCTTTTGCTTTCAAATAATCGAGATTATAAATGTCGCCCGGGGCATGGATCTCTGCCATGGCCAGATGCATAAAGAATTGGCTAACAGCCACCGGCTTTTGCAGATTTTGGCTGATCCGCTCGATGGATTCGGCATTGAAATGGACTGGAGTATTGATGACCGTCGATAGGCTGGAAGCCGGAACTTCCAGATCCCGAGCCATAGCACGCAAGGAATAGCCTTGGTTTTTCAGCTTCCGGTTGATGATTTCGGTGGCGAGGAATTCCTTGTAGGAACCGCTAGCGAAGAGTTCTCGATCCTTTTGATTAATTTCGAACATGCTTGAGTCCTTGAGGTGAAACAAAATCGTTTCGTTTCCTAGACCTGGTTTTAGATTTTTTATTGCCGAAAAGTGTAAAGGCTTAAGCGTTTACTGGGGAACGAGATGTCTTTGCGGTGTCGATGGCAATAATTTCGCATCATTATCAAACATGATCAGCGGCAGTGACCGAGTATTGATGTCATTTAGACATCTCTTGGGGCTGGGCTTCCATGTCCTTGGACTCTCTTCCTCTATCCTGCTTCAATCCCATCGAAGGAAGATCCATGATTCTTTAACGCGATGGGATTGTCTTTATGATGCTTTATGTTCGAATATTTCTCGGCACATTACCGGCCATATTGGCATTTTATGCTTGCCGCCCTCAGCCCCAGTCGAACTCTCAAGCTGCGGTTATCGGCGGCGAGGCTAGCGATGCTCCTCCATACTTTGTGGCTATTTATGGAGAATCGCGACTCACCCCATTTTGTGGAGGAAGTCTCATCGGCCCAAGCCTCGTTCTGACAGCAGCCCACTGTGTTGCGAGCGCAAGCGGGCCACTGGAGGTCCGCCTTGCCATCAGTGACCTGAATCGCCCTTCGGAGCCTCGGCGAGTCGAAGCCATCCGTGTGCACCCACGTTACCACAACAGCAAGTATCAGCATGACCTGGCGCTGCTATTTATCGAAGAAACCGATGCATCTGCCGATGCGAAACCGATTCGATTCGAAGGATCAGAAAGGATCGAAACACCTTTGCGAATCTATGGATTCGGCAATACCGACCGCAGAGGCTACAACTATCCTCAGTTCCTGCAAACAGCGGAGCTGAAAGAGCTGGCCGGCTATGAGTGTCAGAGTCGCGGTGGACCCTATAAGTTTGTCATCGAAGAGCAGATCTGCGCGGAAAGTCCTCAGAC
>JBGSRE010000567.1:0-1577 GCA_041737755.1 Oligoflexus sp. | reverse complement strand
GTAAAACAAAGATTCGGTCTCGCTCGTTTGTGGTTTTTGACAGGCAAAGATGAGAAGAGCAGGGACACAGATCAGAAAACTCGGGAATCGTATCAGCATAAAGCCTCCGTGGGAAGATACATTGTGAACAATGCAGCTCCTGTGCCAGCAGCTGGGCTCTCTCATGCAAATGGATTATGAGCTCACAGTGAGCGTAAGTATTTGTAATTTAAGACGATAAGGGGCTTGTTCAGCGCGATCTGGGATGCTGGCTGCTTTAATAGAGCTTGGCCAGCCGTTTCTCCGTTTGACACTTTTTCGCTGGTAACTCGAAAGCTATCCTATCGCAGTACTTCCTAATCACTCGCGTCCCTTGTCTCGCGTGGATGAGGAATTTTCCGACCAGCAATTACGGAATCTTGGGTGCAAGGCCACATCGCTTTTCATCGACTCTCTGATAAAGATTCCAACCGGCTTCCACCGCATAGAGACTGCCGTCTTCGGCGATTTTTCTGTTTACTTGGGAATGAACCCAGCGCTTTGCATTGATTTGCAAGGTATTCCCTCTATCCAGATAAGCATAGGGTCGAGCTTGGTCTCGCCGGGGTTTTGCGGCCTTTGGTGATTGGCAATTCAGTTGATTCAAGATCCATTCACCTTCGCACACGTAGCGATCATCGCCAAAGGGACCAGTAACCTTCTGCCGCCAGCGAGGTCCTTCCAATTGGGTCCATTGCTCGCTCCAATGCAGCTGGGATTGGCCCTCTATGAAAAGGCTATGGGTGATCGTCAATGGATCATGCGAGCTGAGTTCGGCCTTTTCCAATACCGGCTGATAGAATGCATTATGATCGATCTTGCGCCAGCCTTAGAAATTGACAAGCTTAGGCTGAATCTCCTGAATCTCAGAATTAACTTGATAGAGGGTCTGGGGGTCTAAGAAGCCTTTCAATTTGATATTTTCAGTGGCTGTGCAATGGAAAAGATCAGCTACTAAAAGGTGCGTCTGACTATCGATCAAGACTGAACCAGGTGGAGCCAAAGGTTCTATTCGGGCGGCGCAGTTGACTGGCACGCCGACTACAGTAAAGTCCGTTCGATGCTCAGCGCCAAAGTCACCAACTGTGGCAATGCCCGAAGCGATCCCTATTCGGACGAGAACCGCCGTACCACTCAATCGTACAAAGTCAGCCTTCAATTCTTGAATCCGTTCTTGTACTTCCAAGGCCATGCGAACGCAGCGCAAGGCTTGATCGGTGGCTCCTGTCGCTCTTGGGGCACCGAAGAAGATCATCACGGCGTCGCCGATGAATTTATCGATTGTACCGCCATGCTTGAAAGCAACTTTCGCCACCTGATCGAAGAAAAAATTGAGCGTATCGGCCAGCGCGTCGGGAGGCAAGCGTTCCACGAGACCTGTGAAATCCTGCATGTCAGCAAACATCACCGTAATGGGTCGGCGATCCCGAGTCTTGGCAGGCTCCAACTCTGCCGAAAGCAGTTCTTCAACCAATTGTGGTGGCAAATAGCGTCGCAGGCGGGAAGCACGCTCCAACGCTTTCACCTGATCCTGAACTCGGACGGCAAGTTCGATATTG
>JBGSRE010000560.1:0-3043 GCA_041737755.1 Oligoflexus sp. | reverse complement strand
ACGCCGGGGTTAGCCAACCGGAACGACAGCAGTGCCGCGCAATGCGGCGCCCTCCAGGTGCCGACCCCCAGGTGCGCGCCTGAGATCACGGGGTACGGCTCCACACGGGTGCTCGTCCTGCTGCTTGCCAGGCCTTTCGGTTTTTTCGGTGGAGCGTTTGGCCATTAAACAGTGGCTCGAAGCCCGTCCGGAACTGGTGGAAGCCATCCAAAATCAAAGCCTCGCCGCTTCTGCCTGTCGTTTTCTCGATCCAGAGGGCGCTTGCCAAATTTATCCCGTGCGTCCCATCATCTGCAGAACCCAGGGGCTACCGCTGTCCTTTAAAGTGAATGAAAAGGCCAAGCGTGACGTTTGCCCGCTAAACTTTGAAGAGACCGATCTCTTCACGCTCCCAACCGATGGGGTCTTGAATTTGGACCTTCTTAATACTCTGCTTGTCCTTGTCGACCAGGTCGAGGGCGGAGACCAAGCGGGCCAACGTTTCACTCTTGACCCCAAGGGAATTTTGGATTCTTGATGCAGAGCTTGGGAAGGTAGAAAACCGCCTCAATAGAAACAGACCCTTCATTCCTATCATTATAGAATAATGGATGAAAATGGTTTTTTCTGGGGGTGATTTCTGCTTCTCATACGATCATTGCGCAAGTTCCCTACCAGTTGACAGTCGGTTTCCTTCTTCCAGTGTCGACCTGAGAATGGGCAAAACACCAAAGATATTGACGAATCGAATGAGTGCCACCGATTGGCGAAGATCATGGTGGCTTATGGAAAGCTTTGTCAGAGGCTCGAAGTCTGATTTCGATGCCCTCAGCTGCTCGATTGTCCTTCTAAAAAAACTACATAAAATCAGAAGCATACCATAAGTATGCCGTTTGCAAAGCAGAGGCTACTTGAAAACGTTGAGGAGCTTTGAATGCTGATGCTATCGAAAAAATTGAAGTTGAATTCCACCCTCATGCTACTGAGCGCTTTGCTGGCCTATGCCTGTACTGACAAAAAAATCGAGCAGGACGAGAAGCAAAAAGATGCCGCTGAATCTACTCCCGAAGACCAGAGCAGTGCCGACTCCATCCAGGCCGCGGCGACCCGATTTGATGAAATGATGCAGTACTATAGCCAGCGCTATGAAATCCCCAGTGAATATCGAAATGAAGGAGCCCTGCGTAGCGGCAAACTGTGGTCGTATTTGAGTCAATTAAATGAACAAGAAATTCAAGATTACTATGCAAAAAATAAAGTAGGCTATGATGCCTTTACCAAAAATCCGGTGGCTTTGAATGGAACACCTGCCGTGATCTTCCGCCTCCTACCGGAAGTAATGCCTGCAGTTTTTTCAGATGCCAAGTTTGAAGAATCGACCGGCTATTTCAAGTTGGCTAAGACCGATTTTCTCCCCTGGGGCTTTGCCTATACACAGGCGCCAGCCGCAGCTAACGGTCAACCCAGTCCCTTGCTTGTAAACCTCACTTGCGCGGCTTGCCATACTGGGCGAGTTGTGGACCCCACGGGCCAAACGAAAATGCTGGTCGGTGCGCCGAGCACAGTGGCAGATATTAATGGCTTTCGAAGCATTTTGATGCAAGCAGTAAAAGATCCAGCCTTTACCGTGGAAAACTTCAGCGCGATCCTTTCCGCGAAAAAGGATGGTGAACTCTATGGGCCTGATCGTATTGCTCAGGAACGCATCGATAAAGCCATCTTCCTTGGCACCGCGCAGAGCCCGGCTCTCGGTGCAGCTTTGCTCAAAGCGTTTAAAGATGGGCTGCTGCAAAAAGCCGATTATGCCGCAAAAACTGCCGGTGCCTTTAGCTATAAAAATGATCTACGTTTGATGGCTCATTCGCCAGGTCATATCGATTTCCCAGTCGCGGTTTCTTTAGCCTTAGCGCCTGTGCCAGAAGTCCTGGCGGATCCCGCCGCAGCTCTCAAGAGGTATTTTCCCAGCGCGCCTGGGATCGGCGACATTATGAGTGTTTGGCAGCAGGACAAACGAGTCTTTGCTCAGTGGGATGGTAATCTTAAAAATAAGTTAACCCGAAACCTAGGTGCGGAATTAGGCATCGCTGGCGATCCGCGAGCCGTGAACTTTCCTAATGGACCTTTGACCACAGTCTTTGTCGACAAGCTGCCAGCACCGGCTTATCCTTTTAGAGTCGATATGATCAAAGCAGGTGAAGGCCGGGCTGTCTACGAAAAGGCCTGTGCGTCCTGCCATGAAAGTGAGAAATTTATGCCGGTAGCTGCAATCGGCACCGAGCCAGGTCGCGCCACTGGTTTAACCAAAGACACGCGGCTTTTGTTGGTGACGGCTCTGAAAGCGGCTTGTATGGATAAATCTCTGGCTGATTGTCAAATTCCTGATGACGAGATCGTGGTACCTCGTGAAGACAATCCTGGTTATATTTCCCTGCCGATGGATGGGATCTGGGCTCGCGCTCCTTACCTCCACAATGGTTCGGTGCCGACTCTCTATCATTTGCTAGTGGCCGATGAGCGTCCGATCAGCTTTAAGCTCAATGACTTCAGCTATGATGAAAATAAATTAGGCTATAACTGGGAGATCAAGGCTCAGGCCGATTATCCCAACCAAGACAACCCCAATCAAAGTAATGGTAAAGAAACGCCCAAAGCTCCTTTGCTGGTTCGCTATGATACCAAAATTCCAGGCTATGGAAACGGTGGGCATGCGGACATCAAGATCTTTAATGGTGGGATCGATTTCAAAAAAGATCGCCAGAAACTGGACGCCCTATTGGAATATCTGAAGACTCGTTAAACCAGAAAAAAGGGTGGGACTGCATGAGTCCCACCCTCAATGAGATGCTAGAACATGGCGATCATTGGAGTTGAACGCTTGGGATGGATGCCTTATAAATTTTTTCCACGCCCTTGAAGGCGCCTTTGAATTTTGGTGTCGACTGCTTCCAAATGAAATCGGGACGATCGTAGTCCAACCATTCCCCACCGATAATCTCACCCTTCGCATTCAATTCCAGACGATAGTGGTATTCGACGCTGGCCTGGGCATCTTCAGGGCGATAGT
>JBGSRE010000559.1:0-3281 GCA_041737755.1 Oligoflexus sp. | reverse complement strand
CCTGGCTGCCCAGTTCGCGCTGCTGCGTTGTTAAATGCGAGAAGCCAAGAGTTTGCATTTCTTTCGTCGCCGCATGAAACCGCGCGAGGGCATCGGTCGGCATGGTTGCATGATAGGCATGAGCTCCTGCTTCGTAGGCTTTCATGATCTGTAACCATTTGAGTAGGTCACAGGCAAAGCTCGTGCTACGGGTCTGTTCAATCCGTCGATGGGCTTCGCTACTGAACATGACCAGCGCACTGCAGGGACTGGCACTCCAGCCTTTCTGGGGAGCACTTAGCAGAATATCGACGCCACTGGCTTGCATGGATACCCAAAGCGTTCCCGAGGCGATACAATCCAGAACGAGCAGTCCACCGACCTCGTGGGTGGCATCGGCAAGAGCGCGAAGATAGCTATCGCTTAGCAAAATACCTGAAGATGTTTCCACATGCGGTGCGAAAACCATTTCAGGACGTTCGGCCAGAATCGTGGCGACCACCGCTTCGATCGGCGGCGGAGCAAAGGCTGATCGTCTGTTCTGGTCTATAGGCCTTGCCTTGAGAACTGTATGAGCCGAGGGGATACTTCCCATCTCAAAGATCTGGGTCCAGCGATAGCTAAACCAACCATTACGAATGACCAGACACTTCTTGTTGCTGGCAAATTGCCTGGCTACCGCCTCCATTCCATAGGTGCCGCCGCCTGGCACGAGAGCCACGGCATCGGCAGCATAAACCTCTTTCAAAGTGCTCGATAGATCGCGCATGATCTGCTGGAAACTGGCCGACATATGATTGAGTGATCGGTCATTGAAGACCACAGAGTATTCAAGCAGTCCGTTGGGATCAACCTGAGGATAGACAATCGACACGAGAGGCTCCCTTTGAAAATCTTTGGCAGATATAGCATAGGCAAGGCCGAGATGGGATAGATAATTTTTAATTCCAGCCGAACGGCGCTGCATGTTCGATAAATATTTAATCGAAGCCGCTGTGATCCGTTTCCCGTCATTTGGGCTTGTCTTTGTTTGCATAAAAATAGGGAAAGGAAGGAGAACTCATGGAGGACATGAACTCCAAGAATGGGTAAAGTAGTTGATGGGAAGAGCGCGAGAGCTTTTAAGAGCTTTTTTTTGCTTGAAGCTGCGAAATGAGTGTTCTCCACTTAAGACATAAGTCGATAGGAATTGTTTATGGCAGGATTGATCAGAGATGTGAGTGACGAGCAGTTTGAAGATCAGGTTTTAAATGCCGCCGGGATTGTGCTGGTTGATTTTTGGGCGCCTTGGTGTGGACCATGCAAAGCTATCGCGCCTTTTTTAGATAGAATTGCCAAGGAATTTGACGGCGAGCTGGAAATTGTGAAAGTCAATGTCGATACGAATCCTATCTATTCGGGTCGCTTGGGTGTGCGTTCCGTTCCAACGCTTATTCTCTTTCGGAAAGGAGAAATAGTCAAAGAAATGAGCGGAGCCCCAGACCCTAAGCAGCTGGTCGATCTGCTTGAAGAGACTCTGCAAGCAGGCCAGCCTGAAGAGTGAAAAGTGGCTAAGAAAAAGCTTCTGGGTCGGGCGTCGAGGACTGAAGGGGTTGGCAGAAAATGAAGATCTTCACTCAAATCTTAGCTTGCTTGATCGTCGCCTTTCTGCACCTGACGAGGCCGGCCTATGCCTCTCCTCCGATTGGATCGCCAGTCGAATGTATGGGACCAGCTGCAGCCAAAGGCTATGCCATTTACCTGCATGGCCTTGAATCGCCAGCGGCTCCGAGTGAAGAGGAAAAGCGGAATCGGCAGGTTCTGGCGAGACTGGGGCAGGATTTTGCATGGCGGATCGCCTTGCCGCGCGGTGCGCTCTGCCAGGCGGGACGACTCTGCTGGCCGGCCAAGGATCGTGACCAGGTTTTGAAGACTTTTCAGACGATTCAGCAAGACGCCCAAGCCTGTTGGAAGGGTCAACCGCAGTATAGCTTGATTGGTTTTTCCAATGGTGGGTACTTTGCCTTGAAGCTCTATAAGCTTCATAAAGATCCCCTGCTCCATCAGATCATTGCGAGCGGGAGTGCTGGAACTTGGGAAAAGAAAGCGGATAAACCAAATCCTTTTTCCTCCTTTCATTTGATGATCGGTAGCCAGGATATCACTTTAAAACAGGCTTCTCGACTGGCAGAAGCCCTGAGGCAGTCGTTACCTTCCTTCACTTTTGAAAGGTTTCAAGGCGGCCATCGCTTGGATTTGGCTACGCTGACTCAGCTTTTGGAAACGAGCAAAAAGACCCGTCCTGAGTAGGGCGAGAATGACTCTAAAGATCGTCCTACTTTTGCGGCTTTAGCCACATTGTTGAGCTGATATTTTTCCTCTCCTCTCTCAGCAAACTCTTCCTCCGCGGTTGACTGCTATTTACAAAAGAAATATGACGCTATAACATCGCCGAGCTCTGTTGCGAAAGAAAGCATTTTTGCTGGCGAATAGCCCGTAATAGTATGCAAGCGCATACGCTGACAATTGATTTTAGACAAGCCATGGATCGGTCGGTATACGAGACTGACGGCATAACTTTTTTGGAAAGGGATTCGGATGCTAAAGCCTTATCAAATAAAAATGAGCTTGGGATGCGCTGCCATGCTCCTGTGTGCCCCGCTCGTGGCGAAAGATCGAAGCTATTTAGGCCTACCAATCGAGGCGATTGACCTGCACATGCATCCGGGAACTTTTCAAAAAATGGGGCCTAAGGGCCAGGCATTTATCAAGGGTGCTTTACCTGGCTTTATACCGGATGCCCTGAAAAATTTCTCCCTCGGTACTTTGGGCAATGTGATGCTTGATCCTTACGGGCCCTTTATCGGGATTAAGACCGAATGCGAGAAGGCTGGCATGAAAATGTGCGGACTTTTTGCGATCTATGCACCGGAAACCTGGGGCATCACCGATAATGACTTCGTATTGGCAAAACTACTCAATAAAAAGAATAGAAGGGCGGATGGCAAACCCTACTTTTTTGGATTAGCCAGTGTTCGCATGCAGAATTGGGAAATGGGCCAGGCCACGGAGTTGGAAAATCTGCGCCAGGCTTTACGCCAAAATCTCTATCGGGGTATCAAACTAGCCTTTATTCATAATTCCATTCCGTTAGACGATCCGCAGTACGATGGCATCTATGAAGTGGCTGCCGAGTTTGATGCGCCTGTGTATCATCATGTAGGTTCGTCACCTCTGCAAAAATTGGCAGATTTCGGTGATGAAGAGCAGCAGAAGGAATATATCAGCAGCTACGATCCCGCTCGTTTGGAAAGGGCGATAGC
>JBGSRE010000556.1:0-2510 GCA_041737755.1 Oligoflexus sp. | reverse complement strand
TCGCTGCTTCGCAGCTAGGCAGGGAGGAGGCCGGCGCTCGGCCTCCTAGTATCAAAAACCAACCACTGGCGTTCAAACCCCTCTTTTCACAGTCACTTTCGGCAAAAAGTCAGCGATTTTGCAATGTCTGCCCTGGGTTTTTTGTTGTAGTCCTGATCCCGAGTCATGCCGAGTATCTCGCAATCCTGGCTCAACACTGGGATGGACTCAGGTCTATTCTGCCGCTCTGCAACTCCCTTCACATGGACGGGTTTTATGAGACGATCATTCCATCGCAGCTCTCCATACTGGTCCCTTGCCATGCTTCTTTGCTTGGTGATGCTAGAGGCAGCGTGCCAGCGCCCTCAACAGAGTTCAGAACTGAATGGCTACGTGAGCCGCGATGATGATCGATGGCCAGAGGATGTTATTTCTGTTTGCTTTGAACAAGCCCGTGGTTTTGAGCGGGATCGCCAACTCATTCAGCAGATTGTCAGCTCGGAATTCGCCCGGGCCGATATCCATTTCTCCGGCTGGAATATCTGTCGCAATGAAGATCAAGGAATTCGCATCAGTTTTGACGAAAATGCCGGGATGAGCAAGACCAAGGATTTCGGCAGAAAGAATTCAGAATTCAACCAGAATCTGCTGATAGGACTCAAAAGCCGCTGTGCAGGGGTCTTTTCGGCGAGTGTTTGTGAAGGCAATATTGCTATCCATGAATTCGGCCACGCTTTAGGTTTGCGCCATGAGATGAACCGCCGCGATAATCAAACCTGCACCCAAGATCAAACCTCGGGCGAAGGCGAAGATGCCTTGCAGCTGGGGACTTATGATACGCGCTCCATCATGGACTACTGTTTTCTTTATGAAGCCAACGCCAAACTTGAAGCCCTGGGTTTAAGTGAGCAGGATGTCGCTGCTTTGAAAGCAGTGAAATCAGGGCTGGTTGCCTCAGTGGATAAGCCTGTACCAATGCTTGTCAAAGAAACTTGGACGGCTAATGTGAAGGGTCCTGAGCTCAGCTTCTATCGTTTTGCTCTGGGTCCTAAGAACGATCTCGACTGCGAGAATTTGAGCGCCTACAGCGAAAGCCTTCCCCTTTATCAGCCGATTTCGATTGATCCCCGTTCTATCCAAACAGCCGCTGATACGGTCTGGACTTTGTGTATGCTAGGAGAAAATGCTGCGGGTCAGCGTCAGGATATGCAGGTCTATAGCGCCATCGATTTCCGTATCCAGTCCTCCGCCACCGCTGTCTCCACTCCACCCGTCCTGGTCCGCAATCCCATTCTGTATAGACAAAATCAGCAGATCATCATGGAAATCGAAATGGGACCTGGCCAGCCGCTCCGTTCCCTTTACGCGAGTCTTGCTTACACGCAATCCTCTATCTATCGCTCCATCAGCAACGCCCGCTTTGAAAGTAAGGATCTGGGATCCGGGCGCTATCAGCTCTTCTTTAAGACCGAGGATTTTCCAGCCAACGGCGAAGTCTATGTCAGTACCCTTGAGCTGACCGATATCCTGGGCCAAAAGCTTGAACTCTTCAGCAGTGCGGCCTGGACTTCGTTCTATGATCAACCATGGACGAGCCCTGCCCTCCTGGTGGATTGGTCCAGTGAAAATGACCTTCAAGGCCCAAGCTTCATCCAGCTCAAGGCGTTTCCCCAGGAATTGGAAGCTGGTAGCAAAGCTAGCTTTACGATGGAAATCGCCGAGAATTCCCGCCTGCAGTCCATGAGGTTGGGGCTGAGGTCGGAGAAAAACACTCTGGAGCCCGTCCTGCAGTGGCAGTGGCTTTCTGGCCAAACCTATCTCGTCTCGCTGGAAATACCCCCAACGGCTTTGAATGGTTTGTACCAATTCGATTCTCTAATATTGGAAGACATTCACTACAATCAAAGCTACTACAGCTTGAATACCAGTTCCTCGACCATCGACGGCACAGCCCAGCCAGCTCCGGTATTGCTCGTAAAGAATGGCCTTGCCTATGAAACTACAGCTCCACAAGTCCTGAGCTTTGGCTTCAGCGCAGGCCAGTATAAGAGAAATGAAAAAGCCTTTGTGGAACTCGAGATCAAAGATGAATCGAGCATCAGGCAGGTCAATGTCGTTTTGCGTATCCTAGGTGAGCAGGGATCTTCCAAAAGTCTCTATGGCATTGACCTAGGGGAAATCTCTGGGAAAAGGCGGATAGAACTCAACACAGCTCGTGATCATCCCAGAGGAACATATACGATTCAGGAAATCACTCTGGTGGATCGATTCGGCAACTCGACTGCCTATCGAGCCGATCCTGAGCGTCCGGGATTCCTGACCGGTGGCTTAGCGATGGGAAGCATTGAACTCATCGATCCCTAAAAAAATGAAAATGTGAAGGTACTCTTTCATTCCTTTAGAGTCAGGCTCCCAGTTGAATAGGATCGGTAATTTTGGTGAGCCACCAGAATTCTTGCGGCAGCTGCAGAATGATCTCAAACGGCACGTGCTGTGGTTCATCGATGGAGCCTAGGAGATGGACATCGGCT
>JBGSRE010000506.1:0-1905 GCA_041737755.1 Oligoflexus sp. | reverse complement strand
GCATGCCGTTTAACATCTGACACTCTCCTCTCCGATTCCACACAATACAGCAGCAGCAGCTTTAAGGTTCTCGCGACCTCAGAGCCACTCTTGCAAAACCAGTTCCGCCTTGGGTAAATCCGCCCCCCTGTCATTTATATTAAATATATTAAATGGTTAAAAAATTTTCCCAGCAAAAAGCTAGGCCTTTGACTCGCTATTCTTGCCAATTGGACAGACTTCCAACAGACAGATGCGCGGACTCTGGACAGCCGATTAGGATGCATTAGGAAGCAAAATCATTACCTTAAATAAGAATGGCTATGCTATGATAGAAACAAGGCGTCCTCCGATCTTTGGTAGAAGAATTATCCGTTTTTACAGCAGCGGGACTCTATGACTATCCATTTGGAACAGCAGCGCTATTCAGCAGTCATTGGCTCAGAAGGACAGATTTTTCTTCGCGGCGTGCTCGATGAATCGTCGGACCTTAGACAAACGATCGAACTGATCAAAGAACGGCACAAGCAATCGACAGAAACACCCATTCACTTGGATTTTACGCATTTAAAATCGGGAAGCTGGAATGGCTTTCTTACCCTGGACCGAATTCTCGCGGAACTAAAATATGATTACTATCTGAGTCATATCTCCTTCGACCTTTTTCGCTATGTGGCCTTGCTCCCAACCCTGCGTAAATCAAAACTGGGTGAAATGGAAGTGTTGGTGGTTTCAAGTGGCCAAGAGTCCCAAGAAAGGTTGCAAATCAGGGGCTATGAAGTCAAAGGCTCGCTCCAATCAAATGGCAACCAAAACATTTCGCTGTCAAAGTCAGGTCGCTTTGTTTGCATTGGTAGCCAGCAAATCGTCGGTAAATACAGCTTTATATTTGGTGATCATGCAGCTTCGCCGAGCGGCAGCCTCGCCGCGCCCGCCGGCCAAAAATCCGAATTCGATAGCTGGTATGATTATGTGTCGTTTGCGGCCATGACCCTGGCTCTTTCAGAAGACCTTGCCAAAAGCATTGCGATTTCGATAATTCGCCTTGCCAGTGAACTGGCTGCCGAATATCACTCCCAGGCAACCGGTTTAGAAGTGGCCAAGAACATTGATAAATCAGTATGGGCTCGCGAAGCTGAGGATGAGGCTAAAATACTGGCCGATCGAGCTCGGGAAACAGAGTCCATTTACGGCCAGATCATCCTCGGCATCAAAAAGAATGTGCACTTTGCGGAAAACATCCAAAAACAATTGCACCTCGTCGAGGGGGATCTAAGGGAGCCGATCATCAAAGCCATTGAGAGTTTCCGCGAAATTCGTGTCAGCCTCTTGGAAATCGTTCAGCTCATTGAAAATGGCGGAACGGAAACATTTGCACTGCTCATTTCTATCCCCGGCAAGAAACTTTTTGATGACGCTTTTGGCCAAGCTGCAGAGCCGTCCCCTGAATGCATGGAGGCCATTCGTGAGGCTTTTAGCATTATGGATCCACTCACGGAAGGCGATTGGGAGGAAACCAAGCAGGCCATCTTTGAAAGAACCAAAGATATTGAACAGCTGGTTTCCAGTCTCATCGTTCTTACTCAGGGTTTCGATTTATTGCGACAAATCATTGAGCATCGGATCTCTGAAATTGAGGAGATCGAAGACTATTTGAATCGTGGAGCGGCACCCTCTGACTTTGATAGTTTCAAAATCAAGCTCTATGATTGCATCAAACGAAAAATGGTCACAGACCAAGAAAAGCTCTCGGTCGATGCCTTTATTCCGGATGTCCTCGAGCATCTCGATGAGACTCATAAACCAGGTGAAGTGCTGCTCTTTTAGCTGAGAGGGGCCTAGCTTCAACTGCAGATCATCAACGAGGATTAATTGGCTTTCTCCACTGGCAGCAAAAAGATCCAGAAACTCAGCCAGGGTTTCATT
>JBGSRE010000480.1:0-2491 GCA_041737755.1 Oligoflexus sp. | reverse complement strand
TCGGCCTTCATCCCCAACGCCTCTGCGAGTGGCAGTCCCGGCAAATCGAATGCTGGGAAAACGGCGGCATCATCGCCTTGCACTCGGTACAGAAAGACAGCGGCAAACCCGTTGTTTTCTTCCGATTGCGCGAGTTGTGGGAGAGCAAGTCATTGATCAGCCCATCGTAGAAGGCGGCTAATTTCTGAGCTTTTTCTTTGTCGTGGAAAACCTCTGGCTTCTTGTTCGAAAACCATAGGTAAAGTGTCAGATTTTTTCGTGTTGACTCGGCAAATTCGAGACGAGCATGCTCATCTTCGTAAATATCCAGATCGACCGTCAGCTGTTCTTGCGTCAGAGTCTTCTTAAAGCGGATGGCCAAATCTAAAAAGTAACCGAAAGCATCTTCATTTTTTGGGTCAGCGGGGGCGATTCCAAAGAACCAACGGACGCTCAGGGAGTCGACATTGGTGCCGAAGATGCGATCCATTTTTTCAGCCACGATCAAAGTTTCTTCCGAAATATCGACGGAAAAAATTTCATGACCAATCTTTTGAAACTTCCGCAGCGCGAATTCCAGACTGTAGTCATTGAAACTTTCACAGATTTTCCGAATATGCGCCGCGGTTGGCTTCATGTGAACGTCGGAAAGCCCAACTTCAGCCTCAGCCGCCGAATAGCGCTGGCGTAGGAAGTTCAAATCCTTGGCCACGTAGCTCGTGATTACTCCAGGTTCCGTGGCGATACCGTAGCGACCTGCGCGGCCGCCGATCTGTTTCACTTCCTGGGGAATGAGCCGGCGAAAACCTTCACCATCAAATTTTTCAGTTTCAGTGAAAAGAATTTTCTGGATCGGCAGATTCAGACCCATACCGACCGCATCGGTCGCGACCAGATATTCGGTCTCGCCTTCGCGGAAGCGCCGGGACTGTTCCTTGCGCACTTCGGGTGAAAGGGCGCCATAGACAACGGAAACCTTAGCGCCTGCGCCTTCGAGCATATCTTTCCAGAGCAAGACATTCTTGCGCGAAAAACAGATAAAAGCGGTACCGGCAGTGGGCAGTTTTTTGGGATCTTCACGGGCTTCGGCAAAGGTCAAAGGCACCATGCGTTCGGTGTAAACGACTTCGATTTCATCACCCGTCAGTTCCGCCAAATCGCGTAAAATATTCTCCACGATCGGAGCACCGCAAAGGTAGACGACATCTGCTGCAACACCGATCACAGCGTTCAGCCAGTAGCCGCCTCGATCCTTATCGGTCAGGAGTTGAATTTCATCGATGACGGCAACTTCATAGTTCTGATTGAAATTGGTGGTCTCAATTGTCTGGCAGACGTGGGTGGCGTCATCCAGGTCAACGCGCTCTTCGCCTGTCAGCAGGCCTGCTTTAACAGACTTCTCGCGCAAGCGATCGTAATTTTCCAAAGCCATCAGGCGCAAAGGACCGAGGTATACACCACTGTGGGCTATGCGCAGAGCTTCCATCGCCGCATGGGTTTTGCCACTATTGGTGGGGCCGAGGAAGGCGATCAGCTTGCGTTTCTTGTGGCGGGCTGCAAAGAACACGTCTTTATAATCAGAAAATTCGCGGTTTTCACGGAGAGCTGCAATCAGGGCTATCTCAAGGGCGTTTTTCTGACGTTTCTGGGCAGCTTTGCGATCTTTCTTATCCGACTTGGCGTCCTCAGTCTGCTGGCTAGCTTTCTTTTGGGATTGCTTCAGTGCGGAAGTGGCGGCTTTACTCACGGTCTTTATAAAAGACCCTTTTGTCACGGGCTCCTTGTTTTCTGGAGTCGCGACGCCGTTCCAGCGGTGATATTCCTCGAGCAAGGAGTCGGGGGTGTGGGAGCCAGCACGGAACTTTTTCAGGATTTTTTTCACAGCTTCCTGCTCTTCGGGAGGAAGATTGAGGAAGAAATGCACATGCTCCTGGCGGATTTGGCGACCGTGGTCGATGAAAGCGGCGCGTAATTTTTCCGTCAGTTCTATTCTTTTTTCAGTAGTCAATGACATCGGGTGTCCATGTTTGGTTTCGGCCAATGTTGGAATCTATCGTAGACCAATTTAACGGAATCACCGACAGACTTTTTCTCGTCTCGGTCCATTCAGCTTCACTTCGTCGATGGCGGAGGAGATCGGTCGAAAAGAAAGGAGTAAGATCGAGGTATGCTGCAAAGGCCTGGATTTCTGGATCTGGGCCCATTCAGAGCTTAAGCTTTACAAGGATTTTAGGAATTTGTCAAGTATGGCTTGACTTTCCTAAATCAGCGGAATGTCTTTCGCCCTGCAGAGCCTTGAGGGCATGCTCACGGCAAAGTTCGATCTCCTGGTCCGTGACGATGCCATTGGGACTGCGAATGGTGGCGAGGCGAGCTCCGTGTTTTTTAGCCATTTTGTAGATCTCGATGACCTTGCGATAGTTGATATTGCGCGACAGGGTAAAAGACTCCAGTCGACCTTCCAGGGCCAGCAGAGCAGTCTCCGCCAAACATGCATAAACTACGCTCTCTT
>JBGSRE010000456.1:0-3612 GCA_041737755.1 Oligoflexus sp. | reverse complement strand
ATGCGCTTCGTCGTCCGCCCCTATGCGATCAGCGATTTTTTCTGCAGTATTGAGCTGCTTGATATTCATGATCTCCATGATTTGCATTTGGCCATCCAGGAAGCTCTGCGGTGGGATGCCGACCATTGCTATTCGTTTTTTCTGGACAATCGATTCCTAGGTTCGGAAGAACCCTACGAAGCCCCTGCCGATGGGGGTGAAGAAACTTTGATTCAACTGAGCCATTTTGATTTCAAGGTCGGGCAGGAATTTGCCTATGTGTTCGACTGGAGCGAAGAAAGAAAGTTCACCGTTCTGGTGGAAGCTCTGACGCCCCTTGAAGAGACGGGCGATCTCGATCAATTTGTGCCCGTTATTGAGCGCAAGGGCACGCCTCCTCTGCAATATGCCCCTAAACCTCATCGCAATTGATTCTGGACCGCATGCTGATGAGGGCGCCCCGAAAATGCTGTGGTTAAATTTCATTGAGCGTGACAGACTCGAGGAGAAGCCAAACCAGCACTGAGGGTAGCGAAGTTTTATGACGCAGACTGATGCGGAGTCTGAACAATCCAAACTTTCCATCAAACGACTCGTGAAGACCGACATTCGAATTGTCGAGCCCTTGCAGATGGAGGCTTCCTTTGAACACCGTCTGATGGTGAAACATGGCAGTAAAGTCGTTTATCCAAAACGCTATAAGGTCGATTCCTACTTTGTTTTTCCGCCCCAGATGAAAGTCAACAAAAGCACCTATCCTGTCGAAAATTTCTATCGCGATATGAAGTCTTTTTTCAACTTTCGTATTCCGAAGTTGAGCTACAAGGAAATGATGGGCCTCACCGACGATGCCGATCGTTCGCCCTTGCGCAAAATTCTTGGCGAGATCCAAGACGAGCACAGGCCATTCAATAGCAAAAGGCAGTCTTTTATTGAAGAAGAGGCACGGATCTTCGCCTGTTCATTCTTTACTTTTTTAAAACGCAAAGTAAAGCGCATGAATTCCATTCTGGAAGAGTTGAGTCAGAGTCAATCACCAGAAGATTCACTGAGTTTGCTTGATGAGGCGGAAAAATCCTTTCGTGATAGTCTGATCAAAGTCCTGAACATCTATCGAGAATGGCAAAAGGTTTCGACGGAGATCGAAACTCGTATCGCTTCAATGCAGAATGAACTTCATTCCATCGATGAATATTTAATTATGAATATCAAAGATGTGGTCTTGGAACTGGATCTGATTCTGCAAAGGTATGGGCATTGGTCGGACTTGCGGGATCGCTGGCGCCGTCGTCTGAAAGCTATCTTGCGAATGATACGCATGTATGCCCGCCAACGAAACTATATCTGGGTCGATTCAAAAAGCCCCAGTTTGCAATTGGAACAGTATTTCTATCGCCGCGGTCTTTTGAAAAGACGTATTTGGTCAGCGATCTATCTCGATACCCGGACCAAACCTCTATTTTTTATTCAAAGACAGGCTTCGGCAATGCTGGCTGCGGGCCTCGCCGGCACCTGGGCTGTCCTCGCCGATCTCACTCTGCGCATGAATTCAGGCCAGTCCCGATTCAATATTCAGACTCTGGGTCTGTCCACCTTCCTCCTGGCCACGGCGCTGATTGTGGCCTATATCATGAAGGACCGGATCAAGGAAGTGGCCAAGGGCATGTTCAAAGGCGGAATATTCGGCCGTATCCCTGACAACAGCTGTAAAATTCTTTATTCTGCCAATACGATGGACACTGATTTAATTCATGTCGGCAATCAGGAGGAAACCGTTCGTTATAAGGAAACGGATAGTCTGCCCGACGATATAGCCGCTTTGCTGGAGTCGGAAAGTGTATCGAGGCTGGAAAGTGAAGCATGCACAATCATTCGCTATCAGAAAATCCTGGAGCTTAAGGGCGAACGAACGCGTCGATTGAAGCGAAAGATCAGGGCTATTTATACTTTCTACCGCTTCAATGTGGGCGCGTTTTTGAGTCCTCTCGACTCGCCCTTTGCGGAACACCTCTTGCCGAATAGCCAGTGGGAAGCAGGCCTGCACTTGCTACCCAAGGTTTATCATATCGATTTGATTATTCGCGTCAGTGGCGATGACGATACGGTCCGCGATGTTTACTACCACTACTATCAGTTGATAGTCGATAAGGAAGGGATTCGTCGGATCGATAAACTCAGACTGCCTGGCGACATGGAGGAAGAACCCCTCACTGAAATGGCTTAAACGCACTCCTCAACGCTTTTCTTGCCAGGTTCTGGCGGCGAAATCTTGCGAAATTCTCTTATAGCTTCTAATCTGCAGGCAGGTCGTCTGAAACGCAGAGGTTTGTCCTATGATTGAGATGTCGATTCGTAGACCAGTGTTTGCCTGGGTCCTCATGTTCGCTCTGATCCTCTTCGGCGCCATTTGTTTGAATCGGATGGGTATCAGTCAAATGCCCGACGTCGATTTTCCCATACTGAACATTTCCGTCAATTATGAAGGAGCGGCACCCGAGGTGGTGGAAGCCGATCTCCTGTCGCCATTGGAAGAGAGACTTTTGACCATCGAAGGCATCAAAGAGATGCGGTCGAATGCCAGCCAAGGTGTTGGACGAATCACCCTCGAGTTCGATATTCAAAGGAACATTAACGTCGCCCTGCAGGAGGTACAGTCTGCGATCAGTCAATTCCGCATGCCGCCCGGAGCCGAGCCTGCGATCATTCGCAAGCAAAACCCGGAAGAGGATCCTATCCTGATCCTCTCCATTTTTGGCGATCAGGATTTTAAAGAAATTCTCAACTGGACCAACAATTATCTGCTGGATCAGCTTCGTTTTCTGCCCGGCGTCGGCTCGATTGATATCGGCGGTTTTAGCGAACGAAGCCTGCGTATCTGGTTTGATCCCAAAAAGCTGAGCAAACTCGATTTGACTGTCACCGATGTCGTGGACTCACTCCGTTCTCAGCATTTGGAAAATGCCGCCGGACAATTCACCGAGGGTTCTCGCGAACTGCGCGTGCGGTGGCTGGGTGAGGCAGGCGCGGTCGACGAAGTGGGCAATATTTTGATTCTTCGCCGTGGCGGGCAGGTCATTCATAACTCCAGTATTCGCATCAAGGATGTGGCCACGGTCGAGGATGGTCTGACCGATATACGCCGGATCGCTCGATTTGATGGCAAACCGACCATTAGCCTCAGGATCAGCAAGCAGCGTGGGACCAATGAGGTGGATGTGTCCCAGGCGATTCAAAAGCGGATGGAAGAATTGGTCAAGGATTTTCCCAAGGGCTATGGCTATCGGGTGAACGTGGACTTTACCCGTTCGACCAAGGCAACCGTGGATTTGACGATCGAAAAACTTTGGATGGCGGGATTGATAACGATTCTGGTGTGTTTTCTGTTTTTGGGAAGTTACCAGGCGGCACTTAATATCCTCTTTTCCATACCCACATCGATCGTTGGCACTTTTATTATTCTCAAGTTTTCTGGATTTACCCTGAATCTTTTCACTCTTTTGGCCCTCACTCTATCCATATCTATTGTGGTTGATGATGCCATTATGCTTTTGGAAAATATCATTCGCCACTATCGAATGGGCAAGGGTTCCATGCGAGCTTCAGCCTTTTTGGCCAAGGAGCCCAAAATCGGCC
>JBGSRE010000783.1:0-1707 GCA_041737755.1 Oligoflexus sp. | reverse complement strand
GGGGACGACAAGAAACAATTTGCGCTCTTTGATCAGAATCCAAATTACTTCTTTCCAGGAGCAGAGTTTTTAAGTTTCGAGTGCTGACATCAGCTGTTCCCGCAATTTCCACGAGATGAGCCGAATACTCTTTCTCACCGGAGCGACGGGCTTTGTCGGTGCCTATCTGATCCGGGATCTGATGCAGATGACTGAAGCTAACATAGCCTGTTTGGTTCGTGCTCGAAGTACCGAGCAAGGACTTAAGCGCATTGTAGAGAACCTGCAGTCCTATGATCTTTGGGATGAATCGTACCGCGAGCGACTGACCCCGGTGATTGGTGACTTGGCCGAACCCGGTATGGGAATCGCCGCCGATGTCTACGAACAGCTGGCCTCGGACATCGATACAATTTACAACAATGGTGCCTTCCTAAACTTTGTCTATCCCTATCAGCGATTGAAAGACATTAATGTATCCGGCACTGCCGAATGCTTAAGATTAGCTTGTCTCAAGCGTGCCAAATACTTTCACCATGTATCGACCTTTAGCGTCTATGATAATCCTAGTCATTTCGATCGGCATGTGGCTGAAGATGATCCCTTGGTGGATCCTACGGGCTACTTCCTCGGCTACACGGAATCGAAGTGGGTAGCGGAAAAGCTGGTGCAAATAGCCGCCAGTCGTGGGCTGAAGACGGCTGTGTATCGACCTGGCGAAATCTCTGGTGCGAGCGACACCGGAATATGGAAAATGAGTGATGCCGTTATTCGGTCCATGATAGCCAGCATTCAAGTCAAGGCTATGCCGGATGTTTCGATGCGCTTTCACTTGACCCCGGTGGATTACGTGAGCAAGGCGTTGGTTACGCTTTCTTTGCAGGCAGAATCGATTGGCCATGCATTTAACTTGATCAATAAGAATGTCAAAGCCCATCCTGAACTTTGTGTTTTGATGAATGAACTTGGGTGGAATGTAGAATTGGTAAGCTTTGAAGAATGGCGTCGCCGAGTCTTCGATGCAGAAGATGATAATGCACTTAAACCCCTGGAAACTTTGCTCCTGGAAAAGCGGCAAGGTGCGGAAGCTATGGAGCAACGCTATGGGATGCATGAAGCTGAGTTTTCTGTTGATAGTACCTTAAAGGGGCTTGAAGGAACCGGTGTCAGTTGCGCGCCAGTCGATCAAAAACTGCTAGCGACTTACTTTGCTTATTTCCGCGCGCAAGGCTATGTGGCCTCACATTCTTCATAAGTTAATTGCTTGGGGACCAGCCACAGAGTCCATACGGACCAATTTGGAGGCCCTAAGCATTTCATTTCAAACTCTGGAATTTAATTACCCTTTTATAAGGAGGTTTTCCAACTCTCCCCAGCACCGAAAGTCTTTCACATTGTCGGTAACTATCGCCAGCCCGTGATGCTTCGCGGTGGCTCCGATCAAGAGATCTTGTGCATGAAGAGTGATGCCAGACGAAAGGCACTCAGCTCTCTTTTGTGCTGCAAGACTTGAAATTTCCCAGGTCACGTCCAGTACTTCGACTGGTGCCAGCCGAATAAACTTATAGAGGGTCTCAATGAGTTTTGGCATGCGACCATGCCAAAGTCCGCTCTCGATTTCATAGAGGACCACCACTGAGGTATAGAGATCGCTATGCTCCTTGAGCCACTTTTGGCAGACAATAGCGGTTTCACCCTTTTTGAAAAGAGCCGACAGGATACTCGTAT
>JBGSRE010000363.1:0-1824 GCA_041737755.1 Oligoflexus sp. | reverse complement strand
GTATCGACGCCGCTGCTCCCACTTTCTATGGCGCAAGAGAATGACTTCCCAGTCGGAACCACTGTAACTGTCATTGGCTACGGTGTGAGTACCACATCGAAGTCCGTAGGTTCACGTTTTGTCGAAGACAATACCCGTCTTTTCAAGACCCAGTCGAGCATTGAACGGATCTATCGGGACAATGAAGAAGAAGATGTCAGTGAATACGGGTTATTTGTGAGTCGCTCTCTTGATGACAAGTCGGCGCTTTGCGCCGGTGATTCTGGTGGTCCTGTCCTGCTGCAAAAAGGAAACGACTGGGTCGTGGCTGGTCTCACTGTTGGTGGCATGGGCCAGTGCGCAACAGAAGCGTTTCATACCAATCTTGACTTTTTCCAGCCATGGATCGCTGCAAGCAGCCGTACGCTTCTGAACCCTGGGATAGCTGAATTTCCTAGTTTTCTAAAAAATCTAGAACTGCCAAGTCTAGTCGAAAATGCCGACTTTGCTCTGCGCTATCGTATGATGGATGAGCAACGCAAAGACATCGTCACGCGAAAGAGTCCGCTGCCTGATGCCTTTGAACCAGATCGGCTCAGAAAGTATCATATCATCACGATCACTCATCTTCCTTCCCAAACTCAGTATCTTGCCTACGCGACATTTGACGATGTGGATGATGGTGGTAATACGCTTGGATGGGTAGAAGATCGATTTGGTCGGGTTGTCAGCCGGATTGATGATTCATTCTTTAATCCCTTGGCCAGGAAATAGTGCCACCAAGAGCGAGAGCATTTGCATTGAATGAGCTATAATAAATTCTGGCTTTGAGTTGTTCGTTGACGACTGGTGACAAAGCTTTACCGACGGCATACGCCGTCCTTCTGTTGGCGCTTTGATTCCGTCACATGCAAGAACGATACGACATTGAACCATCACTGGATTGAATTGTTCAACTTGCCATCTCCTTTTTCTTAAGCGAACGGGACAATTTTTCAGCAAAATCATCCGAAAGCAGTAGCGATTCAATTCGGGCTCCTTGCATATATTCTTTCAATGCTTCGTTGATGAGAGTCTGATATCCCTGGCCTCCGCCGGATTTTTCAGCTTTCTCACGAAAGTAATCAAGGATTGAACCATCCAACCGAATAGTTATAGGAAGCTTGATACTATCACCTTCCACAACAGCTCCCCGGACTCCCTTGGAAAAGTCATACTCTTTTCTTATATCACTGGTTTTTTTTCGGCTGACCTTCTTTTTACTTTTCTTCATAGCTGCGCCTTTCCTTTGCTGTGGCTTTACGGGCACTGATGATCCGAATGCTCTCTTTGCGATAGGAGTAGATTGCAACGACGACGATAAGGTAACGAGCTGATCCAAGAATAACCCATCGTTCCTCATTGTGGTCTGGATCTGGCCTGACAATTGCCCACTCATCAGTGAACACTGGAATGACATCTTCGAAGCCTACACCATGTTTCTTTTGATTCGATTTATTTTTAGATTCGTCCCAGGAAAATTGCATCTTTCCCCCAACTTGACCTTCCAAAGATATAACAATGTATGTACATATGTAAATACAGAATCTAGTGGGCGAATATATCTCATTAGTATCAGTGTCTTATGATTCTAGAGCAGCCACCAGATGTCAGAATATTTTTGGGCAAATGACTCCGTTAATAGTTGGCCCTTTATCGATTGAAGGAGCAGGCACTTAAAATAGCCGTTTAAATCATGGAAAGCCTTCAAGCGGCCCCAAGCTATGCCAAAATCAATTAAAGGCTCAGTTGAGTCGCAAGTTTGGACTGCTCAGTTAAATCCTACCGATCAGTGTTAAAAATCTG
>JBGSRE010000263.1:0-1880 GCA_041737755.1 Oligoflexus sp. | reverse complement strand
CCAGCGGCAGCTTCGGCATCGGCTGCGACCTGAGCATCATTGATAGCATCGGTTTCAGCGCCTTCAACGGCATCTGAGGCGGTGGCCTCAGGGGACGCTTCGGCTTCCTCTTCCGAGGCAGCTACTTCTTCGGTTTCGGTTTCTTCACCGCCTCCGAAGAAAGAACATCCCGTGAGCCCTGGCATCATCAAGGCTCCGGCCATTATCCATTTGACTGAGTGGCTGGTTTTCATTTCTCATCCTTTCACCAAAACGAGGCTCACGACTTACGTTGATGAATGACTCGGCCATCTGGCACTGGGGTTGAATCTGCTTCCATAACTTTTTGGAATGAATAGGTATTTTGTGTCAGACGGAGTTTAGAAGGAACCTAGGCAAGCTTTACTCAGGAGTTATTTTATTTACGAATAAAGAATGGTGCTGGCTCCTAAACTGGAATTTGACTAAGTAAGAGTGGGCACTTGCCGCTTTTTCTTTATCAAGAGATGGGAGCAAGCACCTTGGCAAGGCGAGCAATCACGGGATCCGAAGGAGAAATTGTATGGTCCAATCAGCTTGGGGAGCGCAGGAAACGCAGTATTTCTATAGCCTGACACCTGATCGCGTGCTTGATGCTGTGGAAAAGTCCCTGGGTTTACGCTGCACCGGTCGGAGCATGGCTCACGCGAGTATGGAAAATCGCGTCTATGAAATTGAACTCGACTTGGATGAAGCTCCTCGCCGCAACAAGTCATTGGACCATCAGGTTATCGCTAAGTTCTATCGACCAGGACGCTGGACTCGCGAACAGATTTTGGAAGAACACCAATTTTTAGCCCAGCTTCAGGATGTGGAAGTGCCCGTCGTGGCACCAAGGATCTTGGTCGATGGTGAAACACTTCATAAATTGCCCGACTGCGATATCTACTATGCGGTGTTTCCGAAAGTCGGGGGTCGTTCCCCGCAAGAACTGACAACCGAAGATGTGGAGCAGATCGGTCGTCTTTTGGGACGCTTGCATAATGTGGGTGCGCAGATGAAATCCACGCAGCGCATTCGCATCAGTCCGGAAATTTTCCTGCATGAGAATTATCAGTATCTTCTGCGGGAACATCGAATCCCGGAAAGCATGCGCAGCCAATTTACCGATTTGATCCATCGATTGGCTGAACATGCCAAAACTTTGTTCCAGCACGTCGACCAGATTCAAATCCATGGTGACTGTCATCTCGGCAATCTCTTGCAGTCTGGAAACCACTTCTTTTGGGTGGACTTTGACGATTCCATGATTGGTCCTGCGGTGCAGGATGTATGGCTGCTCCTACCCGGCCGCGATCGGTACGCCCAGCAGCTGCTGCAGCATCTTTTGATGGCCTACGAACAGATGCGGCCCTTTCCATGGGAAAGTTTGCGCTTGATAGAAGCGCTGCGGGCGATGCGGATGGTGCATTTTGCAGCCTGGATTGCCCATCGTCGCGACGATCCGGCTTTTCAGCGGGCTTTTCCCGACTATGGAACGGAACGCTATTGGCAGCAGCTCTATCGCGATCTGCTCGATCAGGAAGACTGGATGCATCGGCCTCATGCCTGGAACATTCATGATTGGAATGCTTGAAGACTGAGGTCTCTCCTCATGGTTTGGGCCATTGACTGCGCAGCTTGGTCAAGAGCCGATCGAAACTGTTGGAAAAGGCCCTGACATCCTGCTCATTAAAAGGCGGAGGTCCACCGGTTACTACGCCGGCGCCTCGGATGCTGTCCATAAAATCCCGCACATTCAGCCGTTCGCGAATATTGCTTTCGGTATAATGCTCCCCGCGAGGATTCAGGGCATGAACGCCTTTTGCAACGAGTTCAGCAGCGAGAGGAATATCCTGGGTGACGACCACATCTGCCGTCTC
>JBGSRE010000764.1:0-5221 GCA_041737755.1 Oligoflexus sp. | reverse complement strand
GAACGTTTCCATGAGTTTTTCTGCAAAGGAGACCTTATATGATGCGTAAGGATTTCAATCAGCTTGTACAAAAATTTCCCCAACTCACAGCCGATGGGTTGAGTTCACCTCAAGACGATGATTTTGCTCAAAAACGACATGATTTTGTCAATAATGGAAGCTACCTCCAGCAAGTTAATGATGCGATTCATTTCTTAAACAGCATCGGTAAATCGAGCCGCTTTTCGCAATGGCAAAAGTCCAATTGCCTTCCTGAACGCATTCGGGCCTTGGTTGAATGGGAGTGCGGCCGTCCCATCAGTGTTGGGGCGGTGATTGTTGCAGCTCTTTTTCAGGGATTTACTATGGGGGGGCAAAGCTCAGGGGTGGTTTATTTCAATTTTCTTCCACGACAGATTGAAACGGAGCTTATGAACCTGCGTCGCCGCATGCTTATCAAACAGGTTATTGGCGCCTGATCGAGGCCTAAGCAAATACCACGAAAACTATAGAATCCAATCCAACTATTTTTCGGGTATCTACAGACTTTGTTAGCTCCCGAACCATTGAAATCCTAGCCTCTGGCAAACCTTAAAGATCCTGGGCTTGCCGGAGGCTAGGATTTCAATGGTTCGGGAGCTTACCGCAGACTGAAGAGTACCGGTTCATGCTTGAATCCAATTTTTCAATCTGCTTGCCTATAGCTTATGGGCGAAGAGCAAGGCAAGTTCTCAAAAAAAAACCTTGAAATCAGCGGCTGATTTCAAGGTAGTGACTTGGTAATCATTAAGTTTGGCTTAGTCCATGGTTTTTGCAGCCAATGTTTTCTTGACTTTCTTGTCCTGCTTTACCGCTTTCTGCTTCGACTTATTCACGGCAACTTTTTTCCCAAGTTCTTTAGCTTTTGCTTTGCTCGTTAGCTTGACTGCCTTTTTTTCCTTGTCTTTGCTAAAGGCGGTGACCGCCTTTGACTTGGCCTCTGGTTTTGGTTCTGCCAGCTGCATTTTATGCGGAGCGAGAGGCTGGGGGACGATCGGAGTGGCAGCAGCTTCGCTGGCAGCACGAGGGGCCGCGTCTTCAAGCTTGGGACTCTGGATGGCTGGACTATTGCTTTGCGTATTCATACCAGCAAAGCCGAGCACACCAAGAGCCAATGCGACTATTCCACCCATCACAGCTTTCTTGGGATTTATGGAGGGAAGGGTCGTCTTGGTTTTCTGTTCAATCAAAGAGCCATAACCACTCGAGCTGGCTTTGCTGGTGGGTGCCGGACTTTGTTCGGCTTTGTTAACTCCTTTCACTGCCGGTTCGCTTTTCTCAGCTTTAGTTTTTTTACTTGCCGAACTGCTATCCTTCTTTTTTGCCATGAACTTGAACTCCTCTATAGTGTCAAGACGCTTAAGGCTTCGGCGCTGCAGCGGCGAGGATAAAGACCAAGGGAAGTTTGTGAGTGATATCCGGACTGGACAGCGGCGCCTTTTTTGAAGGTAAGAATGTACGAAATGCGACCGGCATGTTTTACCAAAAGTAAGAAAGCCAGCTTTGCTGAACCAACCCAGATCTTACCCGACTAAAAAATGCCTGGCCTTTGAGTGGATTTGGGGACTTGTGACCCCTACTCAGGTCCCCCCAAAGAAGCCCGAAATGTATTGAAGTAAGCTACTGTGGCTAAAGGTCAAGAGGTCAACATGAATCCGATGTTTCATAAGCTTAGTCTGGCACTCAGTGTTCCTCTATTAGAAATGATGGTGGCCTGTGGAGTTGATCCGGAAGCTATGAAGCAGAAGGATTTGGAAGATAACCCAGAAGACGATAAGCAGGCCACCGACACTAATCTCGTTCCCGAGCATAAATTAAAAGCGGTCTTGCGAGCCGAAGAAGGTTTAAACGGGGTGACGGGGACATACAGTCTTATCAACTGCACGGGACATGTCGACAGCACCTTTGAAAACAACAGGATCACCGTGCCGGATTCGATTGTCGGTTGCCGGATTTCTATCGAGACTCTGTCCATGGGCAATCGGGTTTTTGCTTTAAGCGATGCCGAAGCTGAATGGAAGACGGGCGATGTTTTGCACTTCAAAGCGATGGATGGATCGCTGGAATCTTTGGAAGTAAAGGTTGATCATCAGCTTTCCAGCACCCCTAAACTGACGGAAGATGTTGTCTTCACTGTCAGTCGAACCGATGCCACGGTCAAGGCTGGTGGCAAGACCCTGCTTTCAGCTGGGGTCGAAGGCAGTACGGCACCGAACTTTCGGATTCGAAAGACTGAATTTGTCGGAATCAATGTCGATGGTGCTGGTCAGTTCGTATTTCACCTCGACTGCTTAAGTGCGATTAAAACGGTGGAAGCTGCTGGTCCAACTTGCAACGGCATGAAACTTGGCGATATCCGCTATCAGCTGGTCAATGATGATTTTAACTCTGAACTGACATTTGCCGAGGCCGATGCCCTGTTTGACAGCAGTGAAGGTCTGAGCGTGGATAGCAAGCTTGACTTTGAGCCATTCAAGGCCGAACGGAAACAATTTGGTGGTTTTCAGACCAAGACTGGGGACGATGTTTTGCAAGGCCCGGCTCGAATTAGCGATCATCCCCACATGATTCTTATCCTTCAAGGCCCAGGCCCAAGCTACCAATATTTCAACGTGGATGTGGTGTTTACCAGCAATTGATGCCAATAACCTTCTCGGACCTGCCGCCAGTTCTGACGGCAGGTCGGCTTTTCTTCTCCATCTTGCCGTTGCCTTCGAATCTCATTCATAATATCTAATCAAAAGCTTGAGTGAGTAAGTGAGGGGGAGGCCTATGCAAAACCAGAAGATCATCGTTGGCTATAACCAGCGGAAAGCAGCCATGGAGCTGCAAGCGAGCGATTTGCAAAGGCGGCTCAGCCAGCTCCTTGCCGAAAGTGGTATACCCGTTCATGAGGTCGGTGCTCGGGTGAAAAGCTCGGCGAGCCTCTTGCAGAAGGCGGCGCGGCCAGATCGGATCTACGATCGCCTGGAAGACATCACCGATCTCATTGGTCTCAGGGTGGTCACTTATTTCGAGGACTCTATCGAGACCGTCGCCCAGCTGATAGAAAAGCATTTTGTGATCGACATGGACCGCTCTATCGATAAAAGGCAGAGTGACGATCCGAGCAGCTTCGGCTACCGCTCTTTGCATTACGTGTGCCGCCTCGTCCAAGCCGCCGATCCATTTTTGGAAGACCTGCCTTTTGAAATTCAGATTCGAACCATTCTGCAGCATGCCTGGGCGGAAATCGAACATGACTTGGGCTATAAGTATCCAGAAGCTGTGCCGCAGCCGGTGCGTCGACGGTTCTCGCGCCTAGCTGGTTTGCTCGAAATCGCCGACGCCGAATTTGTTGAGTTGCGCAAAACGATGGAAAGCTATGCCCAGGATCTCCACCAAGGCCTGTCCCGGCAAAGTTCGGATTTGCCATGGGATGTGCTCACTTTAGAATCGTTGGTAGCGAACGATCAGGTGGCCCTTGCCGATCAGCTCTTAGCCAAAGAACTCGGCAAATCGCTCGGCAGCCAGGTGTTTTTTCCTGATTATTTGATTCGGATGCTGAACTTTGTTCAACTGCAAAACTGTGCGGCGGTGTTTCAGGGGCTTAAGGAATTTTCTCCCACATTGATTGCTTTTATGCAGCAGTATTTTCTCTTCACGCGCGAAACCTGGGGCTTTCATGGTCAGGACTTTGAAACTCTGCCGCGCGGTTATTCGCTGTTTCTTCTGGCTCATTGGCAGGCCTTTCGCAGTGCAAACCTGGAAATTCACCGTGTGGAATGCTTGAAGGCTTTCTATCAGGTGCTGGATTATCCACACAATGAAGAAGAAGCCAGGCGGGTTGCTCGGCTGTTTGTGAAAAATTTTCAGGATGGAATGGAATGACCAGCGAAAGCTCTCGCGGCGGTATCTTGGGCGGCACATATGCCATTATTGCTTATGTGAGTTGGGGTATCACACCGATTTTTTGGAAGCAGCTTTTGCGTTTCCCGCCACAGTCGATGCTTGGTTTTCGGGTGGCCTGGTCCTGTTTTATTTTGCTGGTGTTGAGCCTTATTTATCGGCAGTTTGTCGCCAAAGAGTTGCAAAGTATTCTGACTGGCAAACGCCTTTTGCTCATGTTGGGAGCGACTGTCTTGATCGGCACCAATTGGTTTACCTATATCTGGGCCGTCACGCAAAACCGGATTGTTGAGGCCAGCCTCGGCTATTACCTGAACCCCTTAGGAAATATTCTGATCGGTATTTTCTTCTTCAAAGAAACCCTGAGCCTGACCAGAAAGCTAGCCTTTGGTTTGGCCACTATCGCCGTGACTATTCTGATCTTTTCGCATGGACAAATTCCTTGGGTGTCCTTAATTCTGGCCATCAGCTTTGCGTTCTATGGCATGTTAAAAAAGCTTTTGCCGGTATCGGCAGCTTTTTCACTGGGCGTAGAAACACTTTTAATGCTGCCCATCGCCTTCCTCTTGATTCACCATTCTTATCCAGGGACGAGTTTTATTCAGGGCTTAACTCTAGGTGAGCATGGGATGTTTTTTCTGAGCGGGATCATCACTTTGATTCCTCTTTTTGCCTTTGGCAAAGCTGCCCGATTGTTGCCCTATTCGACTTTGGGTTTTTTCCAATATATTGCCCCCACTTTGCAGCTTTTTTGTGCGGTTGTGCTTTACAATGAGGCTTTTGGTCCGAGCCGGATGCTGAGTTTTGGTTTGATTTGGGCTTCCCTGCTGGCTTTGAGCATCGAACAGCTGGTGCTCTATCGAAAGAGAAGGCAGGCTGCTGCCGCCATTCTTTAAGAATTGCTTCGCCTTTCGTCTGTTTGCTCAGATTGTTCTTGTCCGTCCTGCTTCTTGGGTTAAACTGCTGGATAGTGAAATCCGCGACTTTGACCCAAAAGGGGGCTTTATGGCTTTGGTGAAGCGGGACGACGGACAGATTCATTATGAAGTGTTTGGTAAAGGGGAGCCTTTGTTAATATTGCGAGGACTGGGGCGCTCGTCTCGCTATTGGCTAGGCTATGAAAAACAACTGGCCAAAACCTTTAAGGTGATCCTGGTCGACTCCCGTGGTTTCGGTCGCACTCAACTCGATATGAAGTGGACCGATACAATCGATGTCCTAGCAGCAGATTGTATCGCTGTCCTGGATCATTTAAAAATCAAAAAAGCCCACATTTTTGGCCTTTCCCTTGGGGGCATGATTGCTCTGCGGATGG
>JBGSRE010000157.1:0-1877 GCA_041737755.1 Oligoflexus sp. | reverse complement strand
TCTACTGCATGACCATGCCGATCCTCACAATGGATCTGACGCGCGGCGTGAAGATTAAACCCGGATCGAGCAACACACTGTGGGCCTTTGAACTCATTGTCGCCGATGGCCTCGCTGCTTGGCTCTTCAATCTTATGAAAGAAAGGACGCTTCTTTTCCCGGCAGATAAAGGCACCGTCCAGGACCAGAAGATGAAAACGCAGGTTAAAGTTTGCTCCGCAAACTGGCAGCAATTGCATTACCAGCCAGCCAAGAGCCCGTCCAGGCATTCTGAAAATTGAAACCTCCGGTGATGCCATCCACATCCAGCACCTCGCCTGCCAGGAAAAGGCCAGGACACACTTTACTTTCCATGCGACGGAAATCCACTTCGTCACGTGATACACCGCCTGCTGTCACAAATTCTTCTTTAAACACACCCTTGCCCTGCACCTTTAAAACGGTCGCAGTCAGACGTCGGGCAATCTCTTGCAGGAGTTTTTTGCTAGCCTCACCATAAACTTGTCCTTCCTGAACAGCTGCTTCTCGAAGCAGAGCTTCCCAAAAGCGCCTTGTGCAAGAGAAAGGATTTTCATTGCTGATTTTCTTTTTAGGATGCAGCTGCTTCAAACTTTCTAATTGCTGCAGAGCGGCGTCCAGCTTCAAAGGGTATTCCCAATTGATTTGAGCCTGAGCTTGATATTGACTGGTGAAAAGTTCCCGAGCAGCGAACGCTGAAAGTTTCAACACAGCCGGACCACTCAAACCCCAATGGGTGATAAGGCAGGGCCCTTCCTGTTGAAATACAGCCGTTGAATCCGGAATTTTTAGACTGATATGCACCTTGGGAAAACTGGTACCAGACAATTCTTCCAGCAGCGGATCTTTAATTTCAAAAGTGAAAAGCGAAGGGACGGGATCCACCAGATGATGCCCAAGCCCTTCGGCGAGATTTTGACCATAGGGCATGCTGCCCGTGGCTAGGAGCACAAAGGGAGCCTTGTAATCGAGGCCCTCCTTAGTATGAACAGTAAAACCCTGATCGCTGCGCTCGACTGATTGCACCAGAGTTTTGGTTTTGAGCTTGATGCCATTGTCTCGTGCTGCTCGATCCAAGCAGTCAATAATAGTTTGCGAAGAATTGCTCATGGGAAACATGCGCCCATCATCTTCAATTTTTAGTTCCACACCATGGGCCGCAAACCAAGCCACGGTATCGCGTGGTTGAAAGCGATGGAAGGCACCGATTAACTCTTTTTGTCCGCGCGGATAATGCATAATCAATTGCTTAGGATCGAACTGATGATGGGTCACATTGCAGCGACCACCGCCGGAAATTTTCACCTTGGTCAAAACCCGAGGTGTCGCTTCCAAAATAACAATGCGGCTACCTTTTTGAGCTTCCGCACAGGCGATCGCTCCAAAATATCCTGCAGCACCACCACCGATGACGATCAAATCAAATTCTTCCAAGATCCTGTCTCCAGATCAAAGGGAGTTCACCCCTCTGCAAAGCGTTTTCATAAAAGCTGCGAGATGGCTTGGCAATTTCATCACTTGCATGCCAGTAAATGCGTCGGGGTCGCTGAAGCCCTGACAAAGAGCCCTGCCACAGATTAAGAATACTCGTCACATCCGGGTTTTGCGGCGAACGCACCAGCAAGACAGGCAGCTGCCCATATTCAGAATCGGGCCAGGGAAGGACTAAAAAATCGGCTTGGGCGCGCAGCGGTTCCAGTGGATTGAGAATATCTTGAGGAGCTACATTTTCTCCGGCGACTTGGAAAATTCCATCCGCACGACCCAAGACTGTCAATCGTCGATCATGACAAAGAATACGGTCCGGCAGGGTCATCCCTCCGGAATTTCCAAAGCGCTCATGACCGCTGCTCCATAGA
>JBGSRE010000151.1:0-2244 GCA_041737755.1 Oligoflexus sp. | reverse complement strand
GGGCACCCATCAAAACAACACTTTCGATGGGTGCCTGAAGTCTCAGAATGAAGTTCTTCTTATTCTCTTACCAACATGACTCGACGAAGACGCTCTGATTCAGAGCGTCCAATCAGAACATTGACCAATTCAAAGGCAAATTCAAAAGCTGTCCCAGGACCTCGGCTGGTAATGATGTCACCATCGATGACCACTCGTTCGGTAACGAAGATAGCGCCCTTCAGCTGCTCTTCGAATCCAGGATAGCACGTGGCGCGATGCTGCTTGAGCATTCCATGCTTGCCCAGGGCGATAGGAGCCGCGCAGATGGCGGCAACAGGTCTTTTCTGCCCAAGTTGCTTCTCAATAAGCGAAGTGACGCGTGGGTCATCGCGCAGCGCTTCAGCGCCTGCCTGACCTCCCGGCAATACAACCATATCCCAAAGCTTTGCTTGCTCGCTCTCTAAAGTGCCATCAGCCTCTATCTTTATGCCGTGGGCCCCTTGGACGAGCGTGTTGCCGAGTGCCAGCGTCCGTACCGGGACGTTAGCTCGTCGCAAAACATCAATGATGGTAATCGCTTCGATTTCTTCAAAGCCATTGGCGAGTAGAACCGCGACCTGATGAGCCATTTCAGCCTCCTTTGATCGTTAAAAAAGATGCTTGCCGCATCAACCAGCCTTAACAGGCCCTTCGATCACGAGTTTGCCGTTCATGAGGGCGCCATGTCCAGGGAAGCTGCACAAGTAACCGTAGGTTTGCCCAGCTTCAAGAGTTTTGGGCTTGAGTTTCAACTCGACCGTTTCACCGCCACCGATGACCGGGGTAAAGCCCAGTACTTTCTTCTCTTTTACGAGCGAAGGATCGACGTTGTTGGCAGCCAAACCAGCTGTGGCACCCTTAGCCATAATCTCGTTCTTAATTTCCTCTTTATCGGGAAAAATAACGACGTTGTGACCCATAGCGGCCTTCGGCAGCTTGCCTGTATGCTTGAGAGTAATTGTGATCTCTTTACCAGCGCACTCGGCCGGTAGCTTCAACTCTTTTTTGTCAAACTGCATTTGATCGTTACCGCTCAGTTCGAGCTTGCAAGCATCAGCACCTAGAGCCAAAGAGGTCATTCCAGCAAAACTAAGTGAAAGCAGGATGTTCTTAAGCATTCTTTATCCTTCTTTACGGGTCTAAAAGACGTTCGCAGCCTCAAACTTCTTGCGCTGCTTAAGCGTCAACGATTTCAATATGAAGAAAGCGGAAGAAATATGCAATTGCTTCGATGGCAATTTTTTGGGCATGAAAGGCTTGCTGGACGCCACGAAGGGCGTCCAAGAGGCGGAAATAAGCTGAGGAGAGAAAAGCGAAAGGAATCTTTACGCGTGAACACTTCTTCCGGTCTGAACACCCATCGCTCGCATGCCATCGGATCCCAGCTTAGCCGTCTCCGCAAACGAAAGGTCTTCATCACCAGCGGCGAGACTTTCACCATGCTGACTGATGTCGAGACCCATCTGTTCTTCTTCGCTGCTTACCCGCATAGGAATGATCCAGTCGGTCAGCTTATAAAGGATATAAGAGCCGATAAAGCTGAATCCACCTACGATTAACAATGCCAGCATATGCATGAGAAAGGTATGAGTTTGGCCCGTTAGCAGTCCAACATCCTTTGCAAAAATACCCGTCATGACCATGCCCATGATGCCGCCGATACCGTGACAAGGAAAGACGTCGAGCGTATCGTCGATTTCGGTCTTGGTTTTGAGTGAAACAAAGAAGTGGGAAACGACCGAAGAAAAAGCACCTACAAAAATGCTGGCTCCTATCGAAATAAATCCGGCGGCAGGAGTAACGGCGACTAGACCGACGACCGCGCCTATACAGGCACCAACAGCGGAAGGCTTTTTGCCTTGCATCATATCGTAGAAAATCCAGGCCACGGCGGCAGCGGCAGAAGCGGTGTTAGTCGTGGCGAAAGCCAGAGCAGCAGTTTCATTGGCCGCGAGAGCCGAACCTGCATTGAAGCCAAACCATCCGAACCAGAGCATGGCTGTACCGAGAATAATGAAAGGGATATTTGCCGGAAGATGCGCTTCACCGGTATGATCTTTGCGACGACCCAGCATGATAGCACCAGCCAAAGCCGCAAAACCAGCCGACATATGTACCACAGTGCCACCAGCAAAATCGAGTACACCCATCTGCCTGAGAAAGCCGTTGGGATGCCAGGTCCAGTGAGCGAGAGGGGCATAAATGCAGACAATGAAAAGACAG